>CAXTTD010000049.1:10624-12534 GCA_964246945.1 uncultured Solirubrobacteraceae bacterium
GCCCGCACCCGGGCGAGGATCGCCGCGGCGCGGTCGGCGGCGAGCCGCGGAACGGCGCTCGGACCGGCCGTGCTCACGGTCGCGCTCACGGAAGCAGCACGATCTTGCCGCGGGTGTGGCCGGCGGCGAGCTCGTCGTAGGCGTCGGCGACCTGCTCGAGCGGGTAAGTGGCGGCGATCGGCACGGTGAGCTGGCCGGCGACGATGCGCCCGGCGAGCTCCTCGAGGACCGCGGCGCGGGCCCCGGCGGCGGCGCCCTCGCCCTTGACCCCGCGGTGCGCGATGGCATCAAAGTCGGCAATCGTATCCACCCGCTCGGGCGCGACCCCGAGCTCGTCGAGGGCGAGCGCGACGTAGCCGCCGCCGATGAGGTCGGCGAGCGCGTCGACGCCGTCGGGCGCCGCGTCGCGGATCCGCCCGGCGACCCCGTCGCCGTAGGTGACCGGCTCCACGCCGAGCGAGCGCAGGAACTCGTGGTTGGGCTCGCTGGCGAGGCCGATCACCCGCGCCCCCGCCGCCGTCGCGAGCTGGGTGGCGAACACACCGACGCCCCCGGCCGCCCCAGCGACGACGATCGTGTCGCCCTGCGCGGCGCCAACTGCGCGGATGACCGCCCAGCCGGTCGCGCCGGCGACGAACAGGGTCCCCGCGACCTCGAACGGGAGCTCGGCCGGCTTGCGGGTGAGGTTCGCGCTCTCCAGGACCACGAGCTCGGCGTGCGCGGCTCGCTCATCGGTCCAGCCGATCACCGCGTCATCGACCGCGAAGTTCTCGACCCCATCGCCGACCTGCTCGATCACGCCCGCCACGTCGCTGCCCTCGCCCGAGGGGAACGTCGCCGGGTACCGCGCCTCGAGCAGGCCGTCGCGGATCTTCGCCTCCCCGGGGTTGATCGAGGTCGCCCGGACGCGCACGAGCACCTGTCCGGGGCCGGGCACCGGGTTCTCGACGTCCACCACCCGCAACACCTCGGTGCCGCCGTACTCGTCGAATCTCACCGCTCGCATGTCGCCTCCGGCGTCGTATTCCGCTGAGAACCTCCCCTGCGAGGCTATTCCCTCCTTTCTGGGCGAGAACTTGCAGTGTCCCCGCGGACCGCCGGGCCGGTGGTACGGTGACCGCGGCCGCGGCGTTCATGGTGTCCGCTCGGAAGCGGTCTGCCGCCATGGGTCCCCGTCTGCGCATCCTCACGCCCCGCCGTGCCTTCGTCGCGCTGCTGCTCGCGCTGCTGGCGCTGCTCCCGACGCTGGGGCTGGTCTCCCGCGCGCGGGCGGCCGATCCGCTGCCCGGGCTGCGCTCGGCGCTCGGCGCCCAACAGGCCCGCCAGAGCTCCCTCGCCTCCTCGATCGCGGGGCTGTCGGCCACGATCGGCGCCCTCGATCATCAGGTCGCGCTCGTGCAGGGTCGTGAGACGGCGGTCCGCGCCGCGCTCACCCGCGAGCAGGCCGCGCTGGCACGGGTGCGCGGCGAGCTCTCCGCCGAGCGGGCGCGCCTGGCGAGGCTCCGCCGTCGGCTCGCGACCGCCCGCAGGCTGCTCGCCGCCCAGCTGCGCTCGGGCTACGAGGCGCAGCGGCCGAGCCTCGTGAGCGTCGTGCTCGAGGCCCACGGCTTCCAGGATCTGCTCACCCAGCTCGACTTCCTGAAGCGAGCCCAGCACTCCCAGCAGCAGCTCATCACCCTCACCGCGGACGCCAAGCGGGAGGCGAGCGCCGCCGCCGACCGGCTGGTCGCGCTGCGGGCGAGCGACGCCCGCATCACGCGCGGGTCGGCGCTCGAGGCCCGGGCGCTCGCCGGCATGAACGCACTGCTCGACGCCAAGCAGCAGGCCGTCGCCCGAGCCCGGGCCGCGCAGGCGCAGGCGTTCGTCGCCAGCCGGGCGGCAAGCCGGCGGCTGCACTCGCGGATCGCCTC
>CAXTTD010000050.1:0-12405 GCA_964246945.1 uncultured Solirubrobacteraceae bacterium
CCCCGTGGCGGCTCGCCCGCGATCCCGCGGTCGCGCTCGGCACGGCGTCGGCGGTTGCGGTGAGGACGGGCGAGCCGCTCGCCTCGCTCGTGGCGGCGCTCGGCGCGGCGCGCACGACGGTGGCCTATCCGGGAACCTGGCTGCGCGACGGGGTGTGGGCGACCCACGGGCACTACGCCGATCGCCACACGACGGTTCCGATGCTCGAGCGGATCGGTGCCGGCGTGATGGCGCGGATCCTGCGCCAGGCGCCCGGCGCTCCGGCGCGCGCTGAAGACTACGAGGCGGTGCTGGCGCCGATGTACGCGTGGATCGACGCCCTGGCCAACGTCGGCGGCCCGGGCGCGCGCGGCGACGGCGGCCTGTCGGTCGGTGCGTGGGAGATGCTGGCGGGCTCGGGCACGGGGGCGGCGGCGCTCAGGCGGCGGGTGCGCCGCCGGGCGCTGGCGGCGGCGTTCGGGTTCGGGGTTGCCGCACTCAACCGCACCTCGCGGCAACCACTGTCGGCCGACCTGTCCGGCCCGGCGCTGCGCCGCGGCCCCCTGCACGGGATCGCCGAGGTGGTCCGCCGCCTCGGGGTCGACGCGCCCACCGGCGAGCATCCGGCGGCCCGCCACGTGCTGTTCGGCCACACCCATCGGGCGGGGCCCCTGCCCGGCGACGACCCCGCCGAATGGCGCACGGACGGCGGGGCGGGCCTCATCAACGTCGGCTGCTGGGTCCGCGAGCCGCTGTTCGAGGGTTCTGACGCCGCGCGGAGCCCCTACCGGGCGGGGTTCGCCGGCTGGGTCGACTCCGATCCGGCGCTCGCCCCGGAGCTCGTCAACCTGCTCGACTGACGGTCGCCGGTCGAGTACGCCAAAAACGGCGGCAATGAGGGAGGGGTTCGGGGGGGGGGCCCGCCGGGGGCGCCCCCGCCCGGCGGGCGGGGGCGCGCGCGCGGGGGGCGGGCGGGCGCCGCGGGTCACCGCACGGAGGAGACCGCTTCGCTCCCGCGGTGTCTCGCTGCGCTCGATAAATCGCACGCGACGACCCGAGAATCCGGGGCCGTGCGAGATCGTGGTCCTCCCACGACACTTGTCTCGCGCGCCACCGCTGCACTGAGTGTGCGTGAGAGAAAAACGCCCTCTCCAGACACAGATCCCACCCCGCCATGCGTCCGCCAGGTCGCTGCGTGCACTTAATCGAGCGAAGCGAGATCATCGCGAGAGCGAAGCGGTTTCTGCCGTGCGGCAACCCGAAGCGCGCCGCACCCTGCCCCTCCTTCATTGCATGCCGTAGACGCGACGGGCCACCAGCGACGGCTCACGGAGCCAGGCCCGGCGTGAAGCACACGGCGTGGCAGACGAGGCCGTCGTCGACCGCAAGGGTGAGCTCGCCGGCGGTGCTCACCTCGTGGGCGATCAGCCGGCGGGCGCCCGGGTGGGAGACCTCGAACGGGGCCCCGTTGACGGTCACCGCGCCCACGCCGTCGAGTACCGCCCACACCTCGCCGGCCTCGTAGGGTCCGCTGTAGGCGCCGGGCTGATCGTCGGTCTGCACGACGAGGGGGGCGCCGGGTGCGTCCTCGGGGCGAACCGGGTCCATGACCGGGGCGGAGATCCCGAGCAGCTCCTGGATCGTCGCCTCAGTGTCGGCGTAGGCGCCCTCGCCGAAGTGGTAGTCGACGAGCATGTTGTCGGGACCGAACAGGTAGCGGGCCGGCCAGCCGAGGTTGTCGTACTCGCGCCACACCTCGAGCTCCGAGTCGACGATCACCGGGTACTGGATGCCCAGGCGCGCCACCGCCGCCCGCACGGCGTCCGCGGAGCCGCTCGGCGGGAAGCCCGGCGAGTGGACGCCGACGACGACGAGCCCGGCCGCGGCGTAGCGCTCGTGCCAGCCGATCAGGTAGGGCAGGGTCCGCAGCGAGTTGGGCCGGCAGAAGTCCCAGAACTCGACGAGCACCGGGTGGCCGCGCTGCTGGTGCATGCGCAGCGACCGGACGTTGATCCACGGCCCCCGCGCGGGGAACGGGGGCGCCTGGATATGGTCGACCGGAGCGCGCGTCACCGGGCCGATCCTAGACCCGGAGCGCGAGTATCCCACCGCTATACTCCGTGAAGTATTGGAATTCCGACCGCCTTTGAGGTAATTGGAGATATGCCCTCCGGAGCCGAAGTTCTGCGCCAGATCAAGAGCCGGATCACCGAGGTGGACCCCTCCGAGGTCCGCGGCCAGCTCGGCAACGGCGCCGTCGTGCTCGACGTGCGCGAGGCCGAGGAGTGGTCCACCGGTCACCTGCCGGGAGCCAAGCACCTGCCGAAGTCGTTCCTCGAGTCACGGATCGAAGGGGCCGCGCCGGACCGCGACCAGCACGTGATCCTTTACTGCCAGTCGGGCAATCGCTCGGCGTGGGCGGCGCGCACGCTGATCGACGACCTCGGCTACACCAACGTCGAGTCCATGACCGGCGGCATCACCCTGTGGAAGGACCGCGGCTACGCGGTGGAGACTCCACGCACACTCTCCGCCGAGCAGCGCGACCGTTACTCGCGCCATCTGCTGTTGAACGAGGTCGGGGTCGACGGCCAGCAGAAGCTGCTCGACGCCAAGGTACTGCTGCTCGGTGCCGGTGGCCTCGGTTCGCCGGCGGCGCTGTACCTGGCAGCGGCCGGAGTCGGCACGCTGGGGATCGTCGACGACGACACCGTCGATCTCTCGAACCTGCAGCGTCAGGTGATCCACTCCTCCGAGCGCGTGGGCACCCCGAAGGTCGACTCCGCCCAGGCGACCATCAACGCGCTCAACCCCGACGTGAACGTCCAGAAGTACCCGGTCCGCCTCGGTCCAGAGAACATCATGGACATCCTTCCCGACTACGACATCGTGGTCGACGGCCTCGACAACTTCCCCACCCGCTACCTGCTCAACGACGCCTCGGTGCGGCTGAAGATCCCCGTCGTCTCGGCGGCCATCCTCGGCTTCGACGGTCAGCTGTCGGTGTTCGCGCCCTACGAGGGTCCGTGCTACCGCTGCCTGTTCCCGAGCCCGCCGCCGCCCGAGCTCGCGCCGTCCTGCGGCGCCAACGGGGTGCTCGGCGTGCTGCCGGGCACGATGGGCCTGCTGCAGGCCACCGAGGTCATCAAGCTCATCATCGGCCAGGGCGAGCCCGCGATCGGGCGCCTGCTCATGTACGACGCGCTCGCCGCGACGCTCACCGAGGTGAAGGTCCGTCGCGATCCCGACTGCCCGGTGTGCTCCCGCGAACCGGAAGAGATCTCGGACGCCGAGATGGGGGTATTCCCCGACTACGAGGCGTTCTGCGCCGGCGCCCACTGAGAAAGGAGCAGCGACCCCCATGGCCACCATTCGGATCCCCCCCGTGCTGCGCCCGTCGGTCGGCGGCGCCCGCGAGCTCACCGCCGAGGGCGTCTCGGTCGGCGAGATCCTGCACTCGGTGGCCGCGAGCCACCCCGACACCGAGACCCAGCTGTTCGCCTCCGACGGCGAGCTCAACCGCTACGTGAACGTGTATCTGAACGACGAGGACGTGCGCGTGCTCGACGGACTCTCCACCACGGTGGGCAGCGCCGACACGCTCGTCATCCTGCCCGCGATGGCGGGCGGCGCGCCGGCCCGGCACGAGGCCCGGTAGTTCGATGGCACTCCCCGCCCTCGCCAACAAGCCGTGCAGCGGGCGCTACGGCGACATCATCCAATCGATCGGCCACACGCCGCTGATCGAGCTCAAACGCCTCTCGCCCAAGCCCGGAGTGCGGATCTGGGCCAAGCTCGAGTCACGTAACCCGACCGGTTCGGTGAAGGACCGGGTCGCGAAGGCGCTGATCGAGGACGCCGAGGCGAAGGGGCTCATCCGGCCGGGGCAGACGATCCTCGAGCCGACCTCCGGCAACACGGGGATCTCGCTGGCGATGATCTGCTCGCGCAAGGGCTATGACCTGAAGGTCGTGATGCCCGACAACGTCACCCCCGAGCGGACCGAACTGCTGCGCATGTACGGCGCCGACATCGTCTACTCCGAGGGGTCCAAGGGCTCCAACGGCGCCGTCGAGATGGCGCTCGACATGGCCGGCCGGGACGCGTCGTACTACATGCCCTACCAGTACGGCAACGAGGCCAACCCGCTGGCCCACTACCACGGCACGGCGATCGAGATCCTCGAGGAGCTCGACGAGGTCACCGCGTTCGTCGCCGGCCTCGGCACCGGCGGCACGCTGATGGGCAACGGCCGGCGGCTGAAGGAGGAGCTGGGGGACGCGGTGAAGATCGTCGCCGCCGAGCCGATGCAGGGCGAGCCCGTGCAGGGCCTGCGCTCGCTCGAGGACGGCTTCATCCCGCCGATCATCGACCTCTCGCTGCTCGACCGCAAGATCTTCGTCACCAACCACGACGCGATCGTGTGGACGCGCAAACTGCTCGACGAGGAGGGCCTGTTCGCGGGAGTCTCGAGCGGTGCCATCGCCCGGGTCGCGGTGCGCATCGCCGGCGAGCTCGACGAGGGCAACGTGGTCTTCATCGTGTGCGACGACGGCTGGAAGTACCTGTCCTCCGGCATCTACACGCGGCCGATCGAGGAGATCGAGAATCTGGACTCCACCGTCTGGTGGTAGGCCCCGCGGGGACCGGCTAAGCGCCCGGCGGGCGCTGGTAGCCTCGACGCCGATGCGGATCCCGGGAGCGCTCTACGACGAGATGCTCGCCCACGCGCAGGCGGAGGCTCCGAACGAGTGCTGCGGGATGCTCGCCGCCCACGACGGCGAGGCGGTGCGCGTGCATGCGGCGCGGAACACCGCGGCCAGCCCGCTGCGGTTCATCATCGATCCCCAGGAGCTGTTCGCCACCTACACGGCGATCGAGGACGCGGGCGACGACTTCGGGGCGATCTACCACTCGCACACCCGCTCGGAGCCCTATCCCTCCCAGACCGACATCAACTTCGCGGCCGGTTGGCCCGGAGTGCAGTGGCTCATCTTCGGGCTCGCGGACGCGGAGCCGACGGCGCGGATCTTCGAGATCACCGACGGGGTGGTCACCGAGCGCCGGCTGCAGGTGGAGTAGCCGGCGTGACCCGGGTCCGGGAGGCCGAGCTGGTCTGCCCGGGGTGCGGCACGCGCGCCGACGCCTCCGCCCGGTTCTGCCTCGCCTGTGGACTGCCGCTGGTGATCGGCCTCGACGGCAACGGAGCGCCCACCGAGTCCGGTGAGGTCTCCGAGCGCCGCCGGCGCCTGCGCCAGATCAAGCCCCAACTCGCCGAGGGTCCGCTGGTGAAGGTCGCCTGGGTGCGCCACCAGGCCGAGGGCGAGTTCCTGCAGAGCCTGCTGCTCGAGGAGGGCGTACCCAGCCTGCTGCGCCGCAGCCCCGGCTTCGACGTCCCCGACATGCTGTTCGCCGGTCCTCGCGACGTGCTGGTCGCCGCCTCCGGGGTCGATGTCGCCCGCGAGACGCTGCTCGACGCCCGGCTGATCGACCCGGGGGCCGACCGCCGAGCGGTGGTGCGCCCGGGCCGGCTGCTCGCCGGCCTACTGCTCGCTCTCATCGTGGTCGCCGTCGCGATCTGGGCGCTGTCGCTGGTTGTCCGCTGAGGATCGTCAGCCGGCCGGCAGTGGGCGTCTGCGGTGCGCCGCGGCTCAGGTCCCGCCGAGCGTCAGGACCTGATCCGCTGCGTGAGCGATTGCGGCGCCGAGGTCAATCGTGGGGTCAGCGGCCCAGTCGCGGCTGGCGCGATCGAAGGCCGCCATGCCGACCTGTGCCGCGAGTCGCGCGGTCGGCGGAACGATTCCACGCTCGGCAAGCGCGTCTGCGAGGGCGTCGGTGAGCCCCGCGGTCTTGGCGTAGGCGCGCTCCCGGAGGGCCGGGGTGACGGCGATCACCTGGGCTCGCTGCGCGGCGACCGAGCGGTTGGCGAGCAGGAGAGGGACCGCGGCGGCGAGCGCCCGGACGAGGATGGGGAGCGGGGCCAGACCGGCCGGGGCGGCGGCGATGGCGTCGACGAGGATCGCGCGGAGCTCTGCCTCGCCGTCGAACAGCACCTCGCGCTTGTCGGCGAAGTGGCGAAAGTAGGTGCGCTCGGTCACTCCGGCTCGCGCGGCGATCTGCGCGGCGGTGGTCTCGTCGTAGCCACGTTCACGGTAGAGCTCGAGCGCCGCCTCGCGCAGTCGGGCGCGCGCGTGCGCTCCGTCTCTCGGCATCCCCGCAGCTTACGTTCCGTGGCGACTGCCGCACCGTGGTAGCGTCAGCGACTGTCACAACGTGTCGATCGCAAGGAGGATCATGAGCCCCGTTCCGTCTACCGCAATCCGCTTCCACGAATACGGCGAGCCTGAGAGCGTGCTGCGCGAGGAGCGCGTCGAGGTAGCCGACCCCGACGCCGCACGGGTCCGGGTGCGGGTGGCCGCCGCCGGGCTCAACCCGGCTGACTGGGAGCTCTGTCGCGGGTTCATGGCCGGAGGTCTCCCGCGCGGCATCGGCTACGACGTCGCCGGGACGGTCGACGCGGTCGGCGACGGAGTCGACGACGTGACGGTCGGGGACCTCGTGTTCGGGACGGCGGACTTCGTCGGGCAGCCGAGCGCCGGCGCCGCCGACCTCGCCATCCTCGACAGCTGGTACCGCGTACCCGAGGGCCTTGAACCCGCAGCGGCGGCCGTCCTGCCCATGGCCGTCCAGACGGCAACGTGGTCGCTCGACGCGATGGGCGTCGGACCCGAGACCACGCTGCTGGTCAACGGGGCCGGCGCGACGGTCGGATTTGCCGCCGTACAGATCGCCCTGGGTCGCGGGGCTCGGGTCATCGCGACCGCCGGGAGCACCTTTGCGGCGGAACTCGAGGGCTTCGGCGCCCTGGTCACGCCCTACGGCGAGGGAGTCAGCGACCGGGTGCGTGACCTCGCCGGCGGGCCGGTCGACCTCGTGTTCGACGCCCCGCCGCCGAACGCCGGGTCGATCGCGGGGCTCATCGCCATCGCCGGAGATCCGAGTCGAGTCATGACGATCAGCAACCACGATGAGGCACGCCGTCTCGGGGCGCGCGTCAATCTCGACCACCTCGCCGAGGCAGCGCCGGCCGCGACCTTCATGCCCCAGTGCGCCGCGCTCGCGGCCGACGGCGCGTTCCACATGCCGATCGCGCGAACCTTTTCGCTCCTCGCATGGCGGGACGCCGTCAGGCTCAGCATGTCCGGCCATCCCCACGGCAAGCTGGTTCTGCTCCCCGCCGGGCTCAGTGCCGATGACTGAGTCGACCGAGGCCAGCGACGGAGTGGACCAGCGGAGGCCCGAGCAGACCGCCCCGCCGCCGATCACCGACCCGACCCGCATCCGCCGCCGCCCTCTGACGCCGCCCTGGCGGCGCCGGACCCGGGCCTTATGTGGTCTGATGCCGCGATGCACGCGCGATTGCGCAGCGCGCGCCGGCTGGTGCTCGTCGGCGCGCTGGTGGGCGCCTCGGGCGCGTTGTTCGGTCAGCCAGCGGCTGGCCGAACGACGCGTCGAGCGGTTGCCCCCCGGCAGGCCGGAACGGCTCAGGCCTGCCCGTGGCTGAACGAGGCGCTGCCGGTCTTGCAGCGCGTCTCGATGGTGCTCTCGCGCATGAGCCTGGGGCAGAAGATCGCCGAGATGGAGATCGAGGCCGGGGGGACAACGGGTCCCGGCGCCGGCTATGAGGGGTACGTCCCGGCCCAGCCCGCGCTCTGCATCCCCGACCTCGTCGAACAGGACGGCTCGCTGGGCGTCGGCGGTGGTCTGACCGGCGTCACTCAGCTGCCGTCGGAGATCGCACTGGCGTCCGCGTGGAACCCGTCGCTCGCTCGCAGCTACGGCGTGGTGAACGGCATCGAGCACCGGGACAAGGGGATCGCGATGGCCCTCGGGCCTGGTCTCAACATCCAGCGAGACCCGCGCTGGGGGCGCAACTTCGAGATGTTCAGCGAGGATCCGCTGCTCACCTCGAGGCTCGGGGTGGCCTACATCGAGGGTCTGCAGAGCCAGCGCGTGATGGCCGACGTCAAGCACTTCGCCCCCTATAACGAGGAGACCGATCGCTCCACCGGCCAGGATGCGATCGTCGGCACGCGAGCGCTGCACGAGATATATCTGCCACCCTTCTATGCCGTGGCGGTGCAGGCGAAGGCGGCGTCGTTCATGTGCTCCTACCCGATGCTCAACGGCCAGTGGTCCTGCCAGGACCAGCGCCTGCTCACGAGCATCCTCGACAATCGCTGGGGCTATCCGGGGTTCATCCGTTCCGACAACGGCGCCAACCACTCCACCGTCGCCTCGGCCAACGCGGGCCTGGACCAGGAACGCGGGAGCGGCTACTGGACCGACGGACAGCTTGCCGCCGCGGTCGCCGACGGCCTGGTCAGACGAGCGACGATCACCGACGCGGTGCGGCGGATCCTCACCCAGATGTTCGACTTCGACCTGTTCAACGATCCGCCGACCGGGACCCTGTCCACCCCGGCGACCAGCCCGGCCGACGTCGCGGTTGCCGGAGACGTCGCCGCGCAGGGAACCGTCTTGCTGCAGAACACCGACCACGTTCTGCCGCTGAGCGCCGCCACCACCACGTCGATCGCGGTGATCGGTCCCGACGGCACGAGCGCTCCGCTGACGGCCGGCGGCGGAAGCTCGCACGTGACGCCGCCCTATGTGATCAGCCCGCTGAGCGCGATCACCGCGAGCGCCGGTCCCGGCGCGTCGATCGACTCCTACTCGGGGACCGACCCGACCCTGGCCGCGCAGATCGCCGCGCAAGCCCAAGTGGCGATCGTGTTCGCCAGCCAGTTCGAGTCTGAGGGCACCGACCTTCAGAGCCTCTCGCTGCCCGCCGACGAGAACGCGCTGATCGAGTCCGTGGCAGCGGCCAACCCCCACACGATCGTCGTGCTCAACACGGGTGGGCCGGTGCTGATGCCGTGGCTGAACCAGGTCAAGGGAGTGCTCGAGGCGTGGTACCCCGGCCAGCAGGACGGAGCCGCGCTCGCCTCGGAGCTGTTCGGTGTCACCGATCCGGGCGGGCATCTCCCCGAGACGTTCCCCGCCCGCCTCTCGCAGCTTCCGACCGCGGCGCCGTCGCGGTTTCCCGGTGTCGATGGCCGGGTCGACTACTCAGAGGGACTGGACGTCGGCTACCGCTACTACGACGCCCGCCACGAGACGCCGCTGTTCCCGTTCGGCTACGGGCTCTCCTACACGAGCTTTCGCTTCAGCCAGCTCCAGATCACTCGCACGACGCTGACCAACACCGAGTCCGGCCCGGGGAACGCCGCCGGTCAGGGGGCCCGCCTGTTCACGGTTCGCGCGCGGATCACCAACACCGGCGCGGTCGCCGGCAGCGATGTCGCCCAGCTGTATCTGGGCGATCCCTCGGCCGCCGGCGAGCCGCCCCGCCAGCTCGAGGGGTTCAGGCGGATCGAGCTCGCCCCGGCTCAGTCAGCCGAGATCAGCTTCCCGGTGAGCGGTCACGAGCTGTCCTACTTCAGCGTGAGAGCGAACGGCTGGACGGTGCCGCGCGGACGCTTCACCGTCTACGTCGGCGACTCCTCGGCGCTCTCGTCGCTGCCGTTGGTCGGGCACGTGCCGGTCACGGGCACGCTCGGCGGCCGCTACGCGAACCTGTTCGCTCCGCCGTCGGTGAATCCGGGGTCGACGTTCAGCGCGACCGTGCGGCTCATCAACCACGGCAACATCCCGATCGCGACCGGCACCGTGCACCTCGGCCTCCCGCGAGGATGGACGCTGGTGCAGAGCCCGACCGCGAGCGTCACGGTCGGTCCCGGCCACGCGGCCACGCGGCGCTACATCGTGACCGCCCCGATCGCGGCCCAGGGGACGACCGGCACGCTCACGGCCACGCTGGACTCTCCCGGTCCCGACGATGCCGGCGACCTCAGCGCGACCGCGAGGGTCACGGTCGCTGCGGGCGTCACGCTGGCGCCGGCGGCAGCGACGATCCTCAACCCCGGTCAGACGGCCGCGGTGACGTTCACGGCGACCAGCCACCTGCCTCACGCGGCGGTCTTCGACCTCGCGCCCGCGGCGCCCGCGGGCTACGTCGTCCAGCCGCCGGCTTCGACCACGCTCGGCGCGGACGCCAGCGCCAGCCTCGCGGTGACGGTCTCGGCCCCCGCGCAGGCCACCCTCGGACCCCGCTCGATCGCCCTGAACCCGAGCTTCGGGCTCGGCGGCGTGCGCTACCGGCTCGCGCCGGCAGCACTGGGGCTGGTGATCGCCAACCCCGAGCCGCCGGGATGACGGGCGGAGCTTTCCGGAAGCCCGCGCCCGCGTGGAACTCCCATCTCCGTGGGAGATGAACGCTCGGGATCGATCGATCGGGCCCGGTTCGACAATCCCTCACAGAGCCTTCCAGGTCCGCCGGTCCCCCGAACCCGGTGAATGTGTACCCTGCTCGTGGGTCCGGTTCGCTCTCACACTGGGATGTGGCAACCGTGGATGTAACCGTGGACGCGGGCGCGGGCCCCGTAGAGGGACCTGACCCATCGCCCCGGAGCCACTGGGGGGCGTCGGAACCAGCGTCCCCGGCCCCCTGGCCGGCGGTCGTCATCCACGTGGCCACGCTGTTGGGGGCCTTCGTGGGGTGGCTCCACCTCGACCGGCATCTGTGGTTTTACGGCGACGAGTGGGACTTCCTGGTCCGCCGCGGGCTCTTCCACGCTCAGCTGAGCATCTGGGCGCCGCACAACGAGCACTGGTCGACGCTGCCGATCCTGTTGTGGCGGGGTCTCTTCTCCATCGTCCACCTGCAGCACTACTGGCCCTACCTGGTGGCCCTGCTGGTCGTCCATGTGGCCGTGCTGCATCTGCTGTGGCGGCGCGGCCGGCGGGAGGGGATCGACGTGTGGGTGCTCAGTGCCTTTGTGTTCCTGATGGCCTGCCTGGGCTCAGGCGCCAGCGACCTCGACTGGGCCTTCCAGGTCGGATTCCTCGGGTCGCTGGCGTGTGGGTTGCTGGCCCTGGACCTGCTCGATCGTCCTGCGCCCACCCGGGCCACCGACACCGGCGTCGTCCTGGCGGCGGCGGCGGCGCTGATGTGCTCCAACATCGGGGTGGCGATGCTGGTCGCGGTGGGCGTCCTGGCCCTGGCCCGGCGCGGGTGGCGAGGGGCCGCCGCCATCGTGGTGCTCCCCGTCGCCGGCTTCGTCGTGTGGTACGTCCTGATCGGCCACCGCGGAACCGCCCGCGACCCCGTCACCGCCAAGACCGTCGCGGGCATCCCCCGCTTTGTGTGGTACCAGGTCCGCACCAATGTCCGGCACATCTCGAGCCTGGGGCTCGTTCACGCCGCGTTCCTGGCCCCGGTGTTGATCATCGCCCTCCTCGCCTGGCTGGCGTGGCGGTGGCGGCAGGTGCTGCGGCCACATGCCGCCGTGGTGGCGTTGCTCGTCGCTGACCTCGTGTTCCACATCACCGTGGCGCTCGCCCGCGAGCGGTTGGGACACTCCTTCGACCCTGACCGGTACGTGTACGTCGACGCCGTGCTGCTCCTGCCCGCGTTCGCGCTCATGGTCGGGTGGCGGCCGCGCCCGGGCCACACCAACCGCCTCGCCGCCAAGGTCAAGGCCGGGCTGCGCATCGTCGTGGTGGTGCTGCTGCTCGCCGACACAGTAGGAAACCTGCAGCAGGGGATCCACATCGTCCATGTGCGCACCGCCTATGTGCTCTCGTTGAAGACGGAGATCATCGGCAGCGCCGAGCTCCTCGCCAGCGGGCGGCGAGCGATCAGCGAGCACCCCATCATCTTCAGCAGCCTGACCCCGGCGGAGCTGCGCAGCCTCGAGCGGCGAGGGCTGCTCCCGAAGCAGCACCTGACCTACAGCGATCACATCAACGACGAGACGGTGTTGGACGTGACCCGCCGAGCCCGGCGCGTCGTGAGAGGGCGCTTCGAGGTGCTGGGCGTGTCAGGCGCCACCGCTGTGCCCGCCGGCCGCGGCTGCGTGGCGCTGCGGCCCTTCTACGGTGCTCGCTTCCCTCGGATCGACTTCGAGCTGTCCGGGGGGTCACGGTCGGCGGCGACCGAGGTCTCGCGCACCACACGCGGGAAACTGACCGCCTTCGCGACCCCCACGCACTCGGCGGTGGGCGGGACACGGGGTGCCGTGTTGTCGATCCCGCTCGACGCGAAGACGTGGCTGGACGACGCCGTCCCCCACGAGCATCTCCTCGTCCGTCTGCCCGGTGGTCGCACCACCTTCTGCGACCTTGACGCTCGTCGCGACGGGCCGGCCGTCTGATCGCCCCCGACGACCGCGGACTGGGTGGCGGGGAGCTTTCTTCGACCTGAGGTCGAACAACCTTCCCCGCATGGTGCCCCGGGGATGGCCCGGGGGGAGCTTTCTTCGACCTGAGGTCGAACAACCTTCCCCGCATGGTGCCCCGGGG
>CAXTTD010000051.1:0-12248 GCA_964246945.1 uncultured Solirubrobacteraceae bacterium
GTTGGGGCGCCGAGGCGGGGCGCGGTCGTCCCATCCTCGGGCGGTGGGGGCGGGTGGCGCGTCAGGCGCCGGGTCCGCGAAGCGGTGATAAGTGCCCCCGCGTCCCGGCGTAGGGCGCGCGTGTCCTCACACACCCGCGGAGCGGCGATAACCGCCCCCGCGTCCCCGGGCAAGGCGTGGATGTCCGGTAATGCCCGCCCAGCGAATGGAACCGCCCCTGCGGCTTGCGGCTGCGTGGTGCGGGGGCGGTTGTCCCCATTTCCGGGCGTCATCAGCGCCCGAGGACAACGGCCCGCCGCGGCAGCGACCGGCACCCCGGCGCGCTCTGGCGCAGTGCCCGCACCCGCCACCCGCCGGCCGGGTCGGGCGAGAACACGATGATCGGATCGCGGGGGTGGCCGGGCTGGGGGAACCGATATCCGACCCGGTTGACGTTCTCGCCGACGTCGTAAGCGAGCACTGTCTGGCTCCCGAGTCCGTCGGAGATCACCTCGCCGCAGCCGCGCAGTCGCGCCGGCCCGCCGAGCGCCGCCACCGATCGCCCGAGCGCGACGATCGAGGTGGTGCGCGTGCGTTGGGCGACCAGGTCGTCCCGGGCTGCCCGGCCCTGGTGGACGAGCGCGGGCACCGTCCCCGCGAGCACCGCCGCGCCAAGGAGCGCGGCTGTGCCGGCGAGCGTCGGCGTGCCGGCGAGCCCGGCCGGTGTCCACCCACGCGCCGTCGCCCACCCACGCGCCGCCGCCTCTTCCGACACATCTGTTCGGGACGCTGCGCCGCCGGGTGACGGCGACGCGACCCCCCGGGCCTGCCACGCCGCGCTCAGCCCGCCGAGCGAGCGCCCGACGAACCCCGCCCCCAGCACCACGAGCGCCGCGCTCGGCTCGAACATGTAGCGCCCGAGCGCGGGCCATCCGTGCAGGCCGAACCCGACCTCGACCGCCATCCACACCAGGATCCCGCCCAGCAGCAGCAGCACCGTCCGCTCGCGCCGCCACAGGCCGACCCCGGCCATTCCCAGCGCGCCGAGCTGCAACGGCCATGGTGTCTGAGCGATGAACCGCCCGAGCACGCCGAGCGCCCGGTTGCCGGTGGGGCCGAACCCGGAGGCGTCGGCGTTCTCGGCGGCGACCCACCACGAGCGCGAGCTGAGGGCCGGGATCCCGAACCACAGCAGCCCGGCAGCGAGGACCGCCCCGCCGATCACCCAGCGGAACCCCGCCGAGCGACGCCACAGCCACGCCCCGTCGAGCACAAGCAGCGGCCACGCCTCGGGCCGCCCGAGCGCGGCCAGCCACAGCAGCCCGAACGCGCAGCGCCCCCGCCCGCACAGGACGCAGTCGAGCGCCCCAAGCACGCAGGCGACGATCATCGGATCGCTCTGAGCGCTCAGCACGTAGTGCAGGTAGCCGTAGGGGAACTCGTCGTGGAGCGCGAGCAGCGCGGCGGCGGCGAGCACTGCGGCGATCCAGGCGGCCCACCGAGGCCCGGTCGCGGCCACGGCCTCCTCGCTCGCGCTCAGCCGGTACGCGAGACGGCCCGCCACCGCCACCCCGGCGAGTGCGACCGCGGTCGCGGTGCCCATCCACAGCCACATGGCCGCGCTGGATCCGAACAGCCCATACACGACCGTGAACACGTAGGGCAGTGGCTTCCACGACGGCGCCGCGTTCGTGTCGAGGCCCCCGTGCAGCGTCATATGGCCCCACGTGAGCCAGCCATAGGCGTCGTAGCTCGGGCGCGTGCCCGCCCACGCGGTGAGCGGCACCGCGGCGCCCGCGAGCAGCACCGCGGCGCCGGCCCACCGCGACCGGGAATGCGGGAACGCGGCCACGGAAGCCCACCCTACGACCACGCCTCCCGTCCCGGCGAAAGCCCTGCTCGGGGCGCAGGTGTTCCTCGACTCACCCCGACCGCGTCAGCGCCCGGGCATCGTGGTGGTGAGCCCGCTGTCGCGGCAGGCGTCGATGAGGCGAGCGTCGTAGGCGATCAGGACATCGACGTCGAGCAGGATCGCGGTGGCGAGATGAATGGCGTCGAGCGTGCGCAGCCGCGGCGGAGCCACTCGCCGGGCGAGCGCGACCACATCCGCGGTGATCAGTCGTTCGGCCACCCCGGACAGCGCATCCTCGACGGCCTGATGAATCTCGTCCGCGCCGTGTGAATCGCTGTCGAACCGGGCGCGCAGGGCTCGGCTGACCTCGACCCAGGACAGCGACGAGGACACGACCACCGCTTCGTCATCGACATACCGCTCGAACGCCGCCTCGAGGGCGTCGGACTCGGCTTCCTCCACCGACCGCTTGATCAGGGCGCTGCTGTCGGCGTAGATACGCACGCTCAGACGCGGTCGGTCCGATCGAGGAGATCGGCGCTCCTGACGCCTGGCGGGAGGGTCATACGTCCCGCGACCCTGCGATACGGAGTCCTCGGCGCACGAACCGTCCCGGTGGCGAGGAGCGCTCCGAGCTCACCTCCGGAGCCGAGGCCCCCCGAGAGGCCGAGATGCCGGTTGATCGCCTCGCGGATCACTTCCTGCTGGGAACGCCCGATGCGCCGCGCCTCGCGTCGAACGGCCTCCTCGGCGTCGGGGCTCAGCCGCAGGTTCATGGCCACGGGGTCATGGTACCACTACGATGCCAATCCGGTACCAGGCGTAAACCGCGCGCCGCAGTGCCCCCGGCAGGAATCGAACCTGCATCCCGCGCTTAGGAGGCGCGTGCTCTATCCGTTGAGCTACGAGGGCGTCGCGGCGAGGCTACCGGCGGGCGTCTGCTCCCATACCTCCTTAACCCCATCGCAAGTCTGCGCGCTTGACAAGGCTCGTGCGGGCGTGTGAACATCCCGCGCTCGCTGGGCTGCCCTGGGGCCGTCCCGGTGCCCGGAGGAATATCAACTGCTATGAGGCGGTATCAATGAGGATTACGGGTCGAGCGCTGGGGCGCTCGTTGACGATGTGCCTGCTCCTGGGGGCAGTCGCACTTCTGGTTGCCGCGTGCGGTGGCAGCAGCAGCAAGAGCAGTGGTAGTGGGAGCACGACGAGCAGTTCGTCGGGCAGCACTCTCAACGGCAACTCCGATCTCGCCAAGTACGGCACCGTTCTGTACGGGTCGCTTCCGGCCGCCGGTACGCCGGCCGCGGGCGGCACGGTCTCGGTCAGCCAGCAGACCGGCGAGACCCCGACCTACATCTTCCCGATCATTCCGGGCGCGGACACGAGCACCGGCGATCTGAACATGGTCAGCAACATCTACATGCCGCTGTACGCCGGACCGACCGGCGCCGAGCCGAAGGTCGACTACGCGCAGAGCTTTGCCGCGTCCGCGCCGGTACCGAGCAACGGCGATAAGACGTACACGATCCATCTCAAGACGGGTCTGAAGTGGTCGAACGGCACGCCGATGGACGCCAACGACGTCCTCTTCTGGTACTACCTGCTCCGCGCCGCGGTCAAGTCGAGTTCCGCCAACTGGGGTCAGTACGTCCCCGGCCAGTTCCCGATGTCGGTGACGAGCGCGACCTCGCCCAACAGCAGCACGGTCGTGTTCAAGCTCAACAAGGCGTACAACCCGGGCTACTTCCTCAACAACCAGCTCGCCGACACGGACAACACCTACCCGCTGCCGAGCACCGACTGGAACCTCACCGCGGCCGGCACGCACACCAGCAACTGGAAGAACCCTGCGGTCGCTCTCAAGATCTACAACTACCTCAACAAGGCGGGCGCGGGGGTCGCGAGCTTCGCCTCCAACCCGTTGTGGAAGGACGTGAGCGGCCCGTTCAAGCTCACGAGCTTCAGTGCCACCAACAGCTCCTTCGTGCTCACCCCCAACGCGAGCTACGGGGGAACCCCCAAGGCCCAGGCGACGGTCGACTACGACACCTTCACGAGTGTCACCTCCGCCTACAACGCGCTGCAGAGCGGGAGCCTCGACGTCGACTTCCTCGTCGATCCCTCCCAGCTCAACCAGGTGAAGTCGCTGGCGAGCTCGGGGGTCAAGGTGTTCGGGGGTCCGAGCTGGGGCTGGTTCGGCGGTCAGATCAACTTCCAGGACACCACCGATCACTTCAACAAGGTGATCAACCAGCGCTACGCGCGTGAGGCCCTCGACTATCTGGTTGATCAGCCGGCGATCATCAAGGGCGTGTACAAGAACGCGGCGGTCACCGCGTACGGCCCGACGCCGTCCGCGCCGGCCTCGCCCTACGCACCGGCCGATGCGGCCACCGCGCCGTACCCGTTCAGCCCATCAACCGCGGTCTCGCTGCTCAAGGGTCACGGCTGGAAGGTCGTGCCCAACGGCCAGACGACGTGCCAGAAGGCGGGCACGGCGTCCGACGAGTGCGGCGCCGGGATACCCGCCGGCACCCCGTTCAAGTTCGTGTGGGCCAACGTGCCGAGCGCAACCTCGACGACGGGTCCGCTCGAGTCCGAGGCGCTCGCCTCCCAGGCCAAGGAGTCGGCGGGCATCGATATCGAGCTCGTCACCAAGTCGTTCAACTTCCTCGCCCAGAACTACAACAACGCCAACCCGGCGGCGACGAAGTACACGAACGACTGGGGAGTCAACAACTACGGCGGTCTGTTCGAGGACTACTACCCGACCCAGGCCGGCGTGGAGAACAACCCGGGGACGGGCTTCAACATCGGCTCCTACAACTCCAAGACGGCCGACCACCTCATCAACAACTCGGTGTTCGGCGGCAACGCCAGCGCAGTGAAGACCGAGGCGGCGTACCTGGAGAAGGACATCCCGGTGATCTACTTCCCCGACAGCGACTCGCTGAGCGCGGTGAACACCAAGAAGATCGGATCCTCCGCCAACGGATTCCTGGCCCTCACCCAGCAGGCGGTTCAGCCCCAGTACTGGTACGCGGTCAAGTAGCTCCGACCACCTGACGTCGGAGGAAATCGCCGCACATGCAACGTGATCACGGAGAGCCGCGCGGATGATCGGATACATCATCCGCCGGCTCCTCGTGGCGGTGATCATCGTCGTCGGCATCGCGCTGATCACGTTCGCGCTGCTGCACATCCTCTCGCCGAGCCCGGTGTACGCGGTGCTCGGCGCCAAGGCCCGGCCGCTCGCGGTCATCCAGTGGAACCGGCAACACGGCTACGACCGCTCTGAGGCGGCTCAGTTCCTGAGCTACCTGGGGAAGCTGTTCCGGGGCAACTTCGGCTACAGCTACAAGCTCGACCAGACGGTCGGCGCGCTGTTCAAGGAGAACGCGGGGCGCAGCGCCTACCTCACGCTCGCCGCGCTCGTGCTGTCGCTCATCATCGCGGTGCCGCTCGGCATCGCCCAGGCGGTGAAGCGCAACTCGATCGGTGACTACACCGCCACGTCGGTGAACTTCATCCTCTACTCGATGCCCTCGTTCTTCCTGGGCCTGATCCTCATCGAGATCTTCGCCCTCAGCCTCCACATCTTCCCGCCGACGGTGAGCGACAACGTCACCACGACGTGGAGCGCGATCACTCACGTCAAGCAGCTCACGCTGCCGATCGTCACCCTGGCGCTCATCAACGTCGCGTCGTTCAGCCGTTACATGCGCTCCTCGGCGCTCGACAACCTCGCTCAGGACTACATCCGCCTCGCCCGGGCCAAGGGACTCTCCGAGCGCTCGGTGCTGTTCCGCCATCTGTTGCGCAACGCCTCGCTGCCGCTCATCACCCTGATCGGCCTCTCGATCCCGACGCTGCTCGCCGGCAACCTGCTGATCGAGGTCCTCTTCAACTACCCGGGTCTCGGACTGCTGTTCTTCAACGCGCTCGGCAACGCCGACTACAACATCATGCTCGCCTACACCATCCTCGGCGGCATCCTCACCGTGCTCGGTAACCTCATCGCCGACGTGGCGATCTCCGCGGCAGACCCCCGGGTCCGGCTGAAGTGACCGAACCCACCCGTCCGATCATCGACGGCGAGGCGGTCCCGCTCGCCGGCGCCGGCGCCGGAGTGAGCTTCGACATCCCCGGCGGCCCCGGCGGCGCGGGCGCTCCGGAAGGAGGCGACGTCCAGTCGGTCCAGAGCGGCTGGCGGCTCGCCGCCCGTGAGTTCCTCGACAACCGCCTCGCGGTCGTCGGCCTGCTGGTGCTCCTGTTATTCGTCGTGTTCTGCTTCCTGGGGCCGCTCGTCTACCACACCAACCAGAGCCTCACTAACCCGCTCAACACCGACCTCGCGCCGGGGGCCGGCCATCCGCTCGGCACCGATGAGAACGGCTTCAACGAGCTCGGACGGATCATGCTCGGCGGGCAGACGGCGCTCGAGGTCGGCTTCCTCGCGGCGCTCATCGCCACCATCATCGGCACCCTGTACGGGGCGATCTCCGGGCTGCTCGGCGGGATCGTCGACGGCGTGATGATGCGGTTCGTGGACATCCTGCTCTCGATCCCGTTTCTGCTGATCGTGCTCGTGCTCGCCACTAAGTACTCGGCCACGGTGCTCGAGGAGAGCGTCGTGCTCGCATCCTTTTCGTGGCTTGTGCCCTCGCGGTTGGTCCGGGGCGAGGTGCTCACGCTGCGGGTGCGGGACTTCATCTACGCCTGCCGGGTGATGGGCGGCAACAGCCAGCGGATCGTGCTGCGCCACCTCATCCCCAACGCGCTGTCGGTGGTGATCGTGAACGTGACCTTCCTCATCGCCGACTCGATCCTCGCCCTCGCCTACCTGGGCTTCCTCGGCTTCGGCCTGCAGTATCCCTCGACCTCGTGGGGCGACATGCTCGGCAACGCCCAGCAGAACGTCACCGCCGGCTACTGGTGGCTCGTCTACCCGGTCGGCGGATGTCTGGTCGCCGTCGTGCTCGCCACCAACCTGATCGGCGACGCGCTGCGCGACGCCCTCGACGTCCGCCTGCGCCGCCGCTAGCCACACCTTCGGAGCCCCCATCACGATGACACCGGTCCTCCAGGTCTCCGACCTCACCACCCACATCCAGCTCAGCCGCTCGGTCGTGCATCCGGTCGGCAACGTCGATCTGTCCCTCGATCGCGGTCAGACCATCGGGCTGGTCGGGGAGTCGGGCTCGGGGAAGTCGATGCTCGGCCTCTCGATCCTCAACCTGCTGCCCAACGGTGGCCACGTCGTCGGCGGTTCGATCAAGCTGTCCGACCGCGAGCTGGTCGGCCTCGCCGAGCCCGAGATGCGCAAGCTGCGCGGCAACGAGGTGGCGATGATCTTCCAGGACTCCCAGTCCTCGTTGAACCCCACCAAGTCGATCGGCCACCAGGTCACCGAGCCGGTGCGCCTGCATCGCCAGGTGACCAAGCGCGAGGCTCAGGATCGCGCGCTCGAGGTGCTCGACCTCGTCGGCCTGCCCCAGCCCCGGGAGCGTCTGAAGGACTTCCCCCACCAGCTCTCGGGCGGTCTGCGCCAGCGGGTGATGATCGCCATCGCGCTCGCCTGCGAGCCCGCGGTGCTGCTCGCCGACGAGCCGACGACGGCGCTCGACGTGACGATCCAGGCCCAGATCCTGCAGCTGCTCGAGGATCTCAAGGACCGCCTGGGGATGGCGACGCTGCTCGTCACCCACGACATGGGCGTCGTCGCCGGGCGCACCGACCGCATAAACGTCATGTACGCGGGGCGGATCGTGGAGAGCGCGCCCACCGACGAGCTGTTCCGCGCGATGCGCCACCCCTACACGCAGGGGCTGCTCGGGTCGATTCCGCGCATGGACCAGGACACGCGCCAGCCGCTTTTGACGATCCCCGGCATCCCGCCCGACCTCTCCAACCCGCCGCCGGGCTGCCGCTTCGCCGCGCGCTGCCCGCGGGCCACCGATCAGTGCCGGGAGAACGAGCCGCCGCTCACCGGCGACGATCCCGCCCACCTGTTCGCCTGCTGGCACCCGGTCGAGGGCCCGCTCGCGCGCCGCATCGACCCCGCGCTCGCCTCGCCGGTGCAGCGCGCCCCCCGGGGGGAGACCCACCTGCTCGAGGTCGACCACGCGGTGCGCGAGTACCCGGTGACCGCGGGGGCGCTGTTGCAGCGCAAGGTCGGTTCGGTGAAGGCGGTCTCCGACGTGAGCATCTACCTCGACAAGGGGGAGACGCTCGGGCTCGTGGGTGAGTCGGGCTGCGGCAAGACGACGCTCGGCAAGCTGATCGTCGGCATCGAGAAGCCCGACGCCGGCGCGATCCGCCTGGAGGGCGACGAGGTGTTCAAGCGGCGCGGCGGCGATCTGCGCAGGGCCCGGCGCGACCTGCAGATGATGTTCCAGGACCCGTACTCCTCACTCGATCCCCGGATGCGGGTTGGCGCGATCCTCCAGGAGCCGCTCATCATCCAGGACGTCGGCAACCGGCGCGAGCGCGAGCAGCGGGTGCGGCGGCTGATCGACGAGGTGGGCCTGCCCGTCAACTCGCTCGAGCGCTACCCGCACGAGTTCTCCGGCGGCCAGCGCCAGCGCATCGGGCTCGCCCGCACGCTGATGCTCGAGCCCAAGGTGATCGTCGCCGACGAGCCGGTGAGCGCCCTCGACGTCTCGATCCGCTCCCAGGTGCTCAACCTGATGAAGCGCCTGCAGGCCGAGTACGAGATGGCCTCGGTGGTCATCTCCCATGACCTCGCGGTCGTGAAGTACCTCGCGGACCGGATCGCGGTCATGTACCTCGGCAAGCTCGTCGAGCTCGGGAGCGGCGACGACATCTACCGCCGCCCGGCGCACCCCTACACCGAGGCGCTGATCAAGACGATCCCGGTTCCCGACCCGGCCGCCGAGCGCGCCAAGGACGAAGTCGGGATCCGCGGCGAGCTGCCGAGCCCGGTGAACCCGCCGTCCGGCTGTCGCTTCCGCACCCGCTGCCCGCGCGCCAAGGATCTGTGCGCGACCGAGGAGCCGCTGCTGCGGAGCTTCGGCGGTGGGCATCAGGCGGCGTGCCACTACCCGCTGCAGGCACCGGCCGGCGAGAACGGCGCGGGTCAGGCCTCGGCGGCCTCCGCGTCCTCTTCCTCGTCGTCGTCCTCGACGTAGAGCGACTCGGCGGCGAGCGCGCGCCCGCGGCCGTCCCACAGCGTGATGTCGAGGTAGTCGCCGCGGTAGTTGTCGGGGGCCACCAGGGTGAAGCGCTCCTCGACGACCGCGCACTGGTCGACGGTGAGGCCGGCGAGCTCGGCGGTGACGAGCTGGCCGCCGGTGAGCAGCGGCACGCCCCACACGAGCGTCATGTCGGCCACCTGGCCGTTCTCCCCCCGCCAGCGGCCGATCACGTCGTCGTTGAGATCGAGCTTCCAATCGGGGTTGCTCTCCGCGGTCTCGGAGGTGAAGTCCGCCCGGGCGAGGAAGTCGCTGGGTCCGCCGGGTCGCCCGTCGCCCGCCTCCGCGAAGGAGACGAACCCGAACAGCTCGTAGCCGGTCGTCGTGCGAGCGACCCCGGGCACGTAGGTGCGGGCGTTCCAGCTGCGGTCCGGGAACCACGCGATCTCTCCGGCCTCGCCGAGGTCGGCGCCCTCGGAGTCGAGGTCGCGGCAGGCCTGGTGGAAGTGCTCGCCGAGCGTGTCCGCCCAGCGGCCGTAGGGCAGCGGCTCCTGAGGGGGCTCCGCGGCGAAGGAGATGACGAAGCGCTCGGTGGGTGGCATCGGGGGTGCGGTGTCCTTCAGTAGGCCCCACGCCGGGTGAGGACCGCGGGGATCGTCTTGAGCAGGATCGAGAGGTCGAGCAGCACCGACCAGCGCTCCAGGTAGAGGAAGTCGAGCCGTACGAGATCGTCGAAGTCGAGCTCGGAGCGGCCGGAGATCTGCCACAGGCCGGTGACGCCGGGCAGCACCAGGTAGCGCTTCTTGTGCCACTCCTCGAGCAGCGCGAAGTCGCGCATCGGCAACGGTCGCGGACCGACGAGCGACATCTCGCCCCGCATCACGTTGATCAGCTGGGGCAGCTCGTCGAGGGAGACACGGCGCAGCATCCGACCCACCGGGGTGAGACGGGGATCGTCGCGGATCTTGAACAGCGCGCCCGAGGACTCGTTGAGCGCCTCGAGCTGATCCTGGGTGAGGTCGATGTCGACGCGCATGGTGCGGAACTTCAGGCAGGCGAACGGCCGCCCGCCGATGCCCGGGCGCATCGAGCGGTAGATCACCGGTCCCCGGGAGCTCGCGCGGACGGCGATCGCGATCGCGATCAGGATCGGTGAGATGACGAGCAGCACGAGCCCCGCGGCGAGCAGGTCGAAGGTGCGCTTCACCGCGAACTGGAGGCCGTCGAAGGCGGGCGGACGCAGTGCGAACAGCGGTACCGACTCGCCGGGCACGAACTCGGCGCGGTCGAGCAGGATCTCCATCGTCGAGGGGGCGACGTGGACGGTGACCCCGCGGGCATGGCAGGTCTCGGCGAGGTCGAGTGCGGGTCCCTGGGGGAAGTCGGGGTCGGCGATGATCACGTCGTCGATCTGCTCGTGTGCGATCACTGCCTCGAGCTCGTCCAGGGAGCCGAGCGAGCGCAACCCGCCCTGCGGGTTCATCCCCAGCGAGATGTAGCCGATGACATCAATACCGGCGCGGACGTGGCTGTCCAGCGCGTCGGCGACGGCGCCGATGTGGGTGCCCGAGCCCACGAGCACCGTGCGCCGGGCGTAGCCGACCTGCTCGAGGAGGCGCCCGGTGAGCTGGGTGTAGACCTCGCGCAGCGCTGAGTCATAGACGATCGAGAAGGCGAGCGATCCGTAGAAGATCCAGTAGCTCGAGAAGTGCTGGCCGTCGACGAGGGCGAAGATGAGGCCGATCAGCGTCGCCTGGAACAGGCCGGTGGCGACCCGGGCGAAGCCGGGGCGGCGGCGGCGGTCGGCGTAGAGGTCCAGGCGCGCGAACGCGAGCACCGTGAGCAGGTAGGCGAAGGCGAGGAACTGGTCGGTACTGTGCCACGCGGCCGCCCAGCTGAACCCCTGTTCGAACGCGAGCTTCACCGCGTTGGCGGTGAACAGCGCCCCGCAGACGGCGAGGAAGTCGAGCGCAAGCAGCAGGATGATGCGGGTGGCGCGGCGCAGCGTCGCCCAGCGCAGCATGACGGCGGCCAGCGGCGGCCGCTTGCGCCGGACGTCGCGCTCGTGCACCGTGACGTGCCCGGTCGGTCCGTGATGTGGGCGCTGAGCCCTCTGGATGGCCTCTTTGTGGTCGATCGTCACGCGCTACCGGCTCGTTCTACCCGCCGGGTTGCCCCTCCTGCGTTGAAACGGCCGGCGACCCGCGAAGTTGCGTCGAAATCCGGCCTGGTAACGCGTCGAAACCCGCGCATACGGCGGCTTGGCGCGATCAGTCACCGATGAGCTTATCCCGGCCGGACTTCGCGAGCGTGAGCTCGAGACCCTCGCGCAGCGCCACCTGCGGCTCCCAGCCGAGCAGCGCCCGCGCCCGCGAGATGTCGGGCCGGCGCACCTGCGGATCGTCGGTGGGGAGCGCCTCGTACACGATCTCGGACTTCGAACCGGTGACCGAGATCACCTCGCGGGCGAGCTCGAGCAGCGTGAACTCGTTGGGGTTCCCGATGTTCACCGGGTCGTGCTCGCCGGACTCCGCGAGCGCGATGATCCCGCGCACGAGGTCGTCGACGTAGCAGAACGATCGCGTCTGGGACCCGTCGCCGAACACGGTGATCGGCCGGTCCTGCAGCGCCTGGCGCAGGAACGTCGGAATCGCCCGGCCATCCCGGGGTCTCATGGAAGGTCCGAAGGTGTTGAATATCCTCACGATGGCGGTGTCGACGCCCTGCTGGCGGTGGTAAGCCATGGTGAGCGCCTCGGCGTAGCGCTTGGCCTCGTCGTAGACGCCGCGGGGGCCGATCGGGTTCACGTGGCCCCAGTAGCTCTCGGGCTGGGGGTGGACCTGGGGGTCGCCGTAGACCTCGCTGGTGGAGGCGGTGAGGAAGCGGGCGCGGTGGAACTTGGCGAGGCCGAGCGTGTGGTGGGTGCCGTAGGAGCCGACCTTGAGCGTGTGCAGCGGGAGGCGCAGATAGTCGATCGGCGAGGCAGGGGAGGCGAAGTGGAAGACGAAGTCAATCCCCTCCTCCACAAAGTACGGCTCGATGATGTCGATCTGACGGAAGTCGAACTCGGGTCCGCGCAGATGCTCGATGTTCTCCAGCGACCCGGTCTCGAAGTTGTCCACGCACACCACCCGGTGACCGCGCGCGAGCAGCTCCTCGCACAGGTGCGAACCAAGGAAGCCGGCGCCGCCGGTGACGAGGCTCGTGGGCACGAGGCGCGGAATCTATCGGTTCGCCCGGCCGGGCGCTGGTGGGGTCCCAGC
>CAXTTD010000052.1:0-12177 GCA_964246945.1 uncultured Solirubrobacteraceae bacterium
CCCGGCGCTGGGTTGAGGGGGACGCTGCGCTCCCCGACGACCAGGCGGGGGCGGGCGTACTCGGGTGGGGCGCCCCAGTCGGACGCCGCGTCGGGACGCTCGCCGGCGCGCAGCCGGTCCTCCTGGTTGTCGACTGCGGACACGACCAGCGCGGCCTCGGACCCCAGCACGCGCAGGCGGGGTCCCGGCGCCGCGACGAGCGCGGAGGCGTGCAGATGGCTGATCGTGCCGCTCGCGTGAGCGAGCGAGAGGAACACGTCGTCGTCGCCGGGCAGCCCGCGCAGGTGCTCGATCTCCGCGTACACCGAGTGCGCGGGGCCGAACGCGTGCAGCACCTGGTCGACGAGGTGGCTGCCGAGGTCGAGCAGCAGGCCGCCGCCCTCGCCGGGGTCCTGCCGCTCGCGCCAGGCGCCGGGCGCCGGCTCCGGGCGCCAGCGCTCCAGGCGCGACTCGACGCGGTGCACGGTGCCGAGCGCGCCGTCGGCGAGGAGCTGCGCGAGCACCTGCTGGTCGGAGTCCCACCGCCGGTTCTGGAACACGGTGAGGAGCACCCCGGCATCTGCGGCCCGCGCGACGAGGCCCTCCGCCGCGGACGCGTCGGGAGCGAGCGGCTTGTCGACGACGACCGCGAGCCCGTGGGCGAGCGCCGCGTCGGCGAGCGCGACGTGGGCGTCGTTGGCGCTCGCCACCACCACCAGGTCGAGCTCCCCGGCACGGGCCCACAGCGCGTCCACGGTGGGCTCGATCGCCGCCGTGGGATGGTCGAGCGCGGCCTGGGCGCCGCGCTGCGGATCGGAGGTGACGATCGCCGCGACCTCGAGGTCCGGGGTCGCGGCGATCAGCGGCCCGTGGAAGACCCGGCCGGCGAGGCCGTAGCCGATGATCGCGACGCGCAGCTCGGTCATGGCCGTGCAGGGTACGCGGGGGCAATCCAGCGCCCGTGCCCATGCGCCCGGGCGAGGTCGACGGCGGGCCCCGCCGAGTCGTGAAGCGACAGGATGGCCGGCCCGTCGTCACGGTGCTCGAGGGCGACGTGGAGCAGGCGGCGGCGGGCGGCGAGCCCGTCGATCGCGGCGTCGAAGGCGGGGCGCCGCTCCGTGGGGATGTGGATGCGGACCTGGGAGTGGAAGACGACGAGCGGTCGCTCGACGGAGAGCCGCTCGGCGTCGAGCGCGGGCAGCAGCTCGATCGCGTCGCCGGGCACGATCTCCGGCGGGTCGGCGGCCACGACGTCGAGGGCAAGCGCCAGCTGGGCGAAGCGATCGGTGTGCTCGGGCCATACCAGCGCCTGCAGCCAGCGTCGCTGGTCGGGATCAGTGGCGTCGACCGGGTGCAGGTCGACCCCGAGACGCCCCTGCATCGGGGCGATCGCGTCGAGGTCGGGCGGCGGGTCCGGGAACCGCCACTCGGTGTGGATCGTCAGCGGGGCGTCGGGCGCGCCGAACCGGCGCCCGCCGGTCTCGACCGACCAGCGGTCGAAGCGCAGCTGGATGCCGGCGCTCGGACCGAGCTCGAGGAAGTCGACCGGACCGCCGACCCGCCGGCCGACCTCGTGCAGCGCGAGACGCAGCGCGGTCGCCCGCGCGGGCTCGTTGGTCTGCACCAGGCGGCTGCCCACGAGCTCGCGCAGCGCCGCCCGGTGCTCGGCGCAGAACCCGGCGAGCTCCCGCCCGGCCCGCAACGGCGGCTCGGCGTCGGCACCCGCCACCGTCGCGAAGAAGCGGGCGAACGGGTGTGCGGGCTCGCGCAGGACCGTCATGTGGACCGCAGCCATGAGCAGGTTCGTCGGCTGCTGGCCCGCGCGGCCGAGCGCGGCGAGCGCGAGCAGATCGTCATCCTGGCTCACCGTCCGGGCGAGCACCTGGTAGAGCGGCGAGTCGTGAAACCAGCGCACGCCGTCGGTGAAGCGCGCACGCATGCGCTCGCGGTCTCGTGGATCCATCGCCCCGCCCAGCCTACGTCGCGGCTCGCCGGATCCCGTCTCGCGCGCCTGGGGTATTCTCGCCGGAGCTCAGATGGAGCCCTGAGGCAGGGACGCGGTGCGTTCCTCAAACCGCCCACGCCGCACACGGGCTGATGGCCCCTTTCGCCCGACCAGCGCGTACGCGAGAGGAGCTCTGTGGAGGTTCGGATGAAGGCGTGGGTGGACCGGCGAGAGCTCGGCGCGATCTTCGCCGGCGGCATGGCCGGCGCGCTCCTCCGGGTGTGGATCAGCGACCAGCTGCCGGCTTCGGCAACGGAGTGGCCGTGGGCCATCTTCATCGCCAACGTCACCGGCTCGGTCGTCCTCGCCTACGTCGCCACCCGGCTGCAGGAGCGCCTACCCCAGTCCACGTATCGCCGGCCGTTTCTGGGAACCGGGTTCTGCGGCGCCTACACCACGTTCTCGACGATGCAGGTCGAGATTCTCAAGATGCTCGACCACGACCGCTACGGCCTGGCGGTTGGTTACGCGGCGGGCAGCATCGGCGCCGGCTACCTCGCGATCTGGGCGACGAGCGCCCTCGTACGACGCTCAAGGTTCACATGAGCGTGTGGGTGTGGGCATCGGTCGCGGGCGTCGGCGGGTTCGGGGCGTGTGCCCGATTCCTCATCGACGCCGCGGTGAGCCAGCGTGCCGGGCGAGATTTCCCGACTGGGACGCTC
The DNA here is from genome assembly GCA_964246945.1 of uncultured Solirubrobacteraceae bacterium. Lineage (GTDB taxonomy): Bacteria > Actinomycetota > Thermoleophilia > Solirubrobacterales > Solirubrobacteraceae > Palsa-465. The sequence goes on from CAXTTD010000052.1 coordinate 2,647, forward strand.
GTCATCAACCTCTCCGGCGCGTTCGTGCTGGGCCTGCTCACCGGCCTCGCGCTCACCGGCAACGCGCTGCTCATCGCGGGCACGGCAACGATCGGCTCCTACACGACGTTCTCCACCTGGATGCTCGAGAGCCAACGGCTCGCCGAGGACGGCGACGTGCGCGCCGCGGCGGTCAACCTCGTACTCAGCATCGTCACCGGGGTCGGCGCGGCCGCACTCGGCCGGCTTCTCGGAGGTCAGCTGTGAGTCACGACGAGAGCCTGAGGCTCACCACCTACTTCGGCGAGCGCGACCGCGCCGGCGACCGGGCGCTCGCCGACGCGCTGCTCGCCCTCTACGGCGAACGACACGTGCGCACGAGCGTCCTGCTGCGCGGCGCCGAGGGGTTCGGGCGGCTGCATCACCTCCGTACCGACCGCCTGCTGTCGCTCTCCGAGGACGCCCCGGTGGTGTCGATCGCCGTCGACCGGCGCACGCGGATCGAGGCGCTGCTCGATCCGGTCCGGGAGATCACCCGCCGGGGGCTGATCACGCTCGAGCGCACGCGCCAGCTCACCGCAGAAGAGACTGGCGACTCCGGGCGGCCGGAGGAGCCCGCCGAGGCGACCCAGCTCACGGTGTACGTCGGCCGTCGGGAGCAAGCGGCACGGGCACCGGCCTACGTCGCGGTGTGCGATCTCCTGTACCGCCGCGGGATCGCGGGCGCCTCGGTGCTGCTCGGCGTCGACGGCACCCTGGATGGCCAGCGACGCCGAGCCCGGTTCCTCGCCCGCAACGGCGACGTGCCGATGATGATCGTCGCCGTGGGAGCGGGGGATCGCATCGCCCGGGTCCTGCCCGAGCTCGCCGGCCTGCTGAACGACCCCCTGGTGACGCTCGAGCGGGTCCAGGTGTACAAGCGGGACGGGGAGCGGCTCGCCACCCCCCGCGAGCTGCCGAGCACTGACGCGCACGGCCTCGCGGTCTGGCAGAAGCTGTCGGTCTACACCTCACAGGACGCGACCCATGACGGTCGTCCGCTTAACCTCGAGATCATCCGCCGCCTGCGCAGCTCGGACTCGGCAGGCGCCACCAGCCTGCGCGGGATCTGGGGCTTCCACGGCGACCACGCCCCCCACGGCGACCGCTTCCTGCAGGTGCGCCGCCACGTCCCGGTGGTGACGATCACCGTCGATACCCCGGAGAACATCAGGAGCTCGTTCGCGATCATCGACGAGCTCACCGCCGAACGCGGGCTGGTCACCAGCGAGACGGTCCCAGCGATGACCGCGCTCAGCGATGACCGGATCGTCGGTGGGCTCACGCTTGCCGGTCCCGACGTCATCTGATCGGGGCCGACCCGCCGGCAAACGTCGGCCACCGCCCCGTATCCCCGATGCGGGCCACCCTTACGGAAACGGGGCATCTGGGACGACCACAGTTTCCGATTCGGTACTACTTCGGAAACTTTGAGCCATGGTACTCGCGTGTGTCGTCGAGAGACCGCAAGCTGGAGTCATTCCGCGCTCTGGTCGGGTTGAGGCGCGTTGGGCGACGGGATCCCGACGATCTAGACCTCGCTGTCGCTCGGGTCCGCCTGGAGGACGAACTGGGACCGACCGTGAGCCGCCGTCTCGCCGCGGAGCTACTCGGCGTGTCCCACACAGGCCTGCGTCGCTGGATCAACCGCGGCGATGTCCCGGTCATCTATGTCGAGAGCGGCCGCGTCGAGGTACCCGTCGCCGCCCTGCTTGACCTCTACGAGGCGGTCGACGCCGAGCGCAGCGCCGGTCGCAGCCACGTGCTCGAACCATCCATGCTCACCGCCAGGAAGTACGCCGACCGTCTACCCGCCGGGCTGCTGTCGGATGTTGAGAGCAACGGCGACGGACACCGCCAAGCGCAACTACGCGGCCTGGCCTATCACCGGGCGCTGGCCACGCGTCTGACCGCCCGCATGGTGTCCGACGCGCGTCAGGTTCTCTCCGGCTGGGAGTTGGAGGGGCGCATCGACCCCGTGTACGCGAACCTCTGGCGAGAGCTGCTCTCAGGGCCTGTCGCCGAGGTGCGCCGCCTGCTCGGCGCCGACACCGAACAGATGGCCGACCTGCGTCAGAACAGTCCATTCGCCGGCATGCTCACCGAACGCGAGCGCCGGGCTGTCTTGGCCGGGGCTGGGCGAGACAGGCCGTGAGCGCAACGAGTTCGAGCACGTGATTGCCGCTGCGGCGAACATCCTCAGCGAGGATGAGTTTGTGGTCATCGGTACCGAGCGATTCTCGGCTCCACCTCGGCCGTGCCGGACAGCATGCTCGTCTCCATGGAGGTCGACATCTACCCCGCCCGCGAACCCGAGCGCGCCATCGAGGTCGACGGGGCGCTCGGAGACGGGTCGCCATTTCACCGGCAGTTCGGCTACTTCGCCCATGGCGTCAGGCCCGACACCGCGAAGGCTCCCGCCGGGTGGCAAGAGCGGCTCGTACGGGTCGAAGTCCCACCCCGGATGGCATCGTCCCGCCAGCCAGTCGCATTGTGCTTGGAGATCCACGACCTCGTCCTCTCGAAGCTGGTTGCCGGCCGTGCCCGGGACATCGACTATGCGCACCAGGCACGTGCGCACGGACTGCTGGACCTCGAGACGATGCGCGAGCGCGTCCACGGTCTCCCCGTCGGCCCTGAACATCTCGACCGCGTCGCGTCGTCAGTGGATGGCCTTGCGGGCGTGCCCGCCAGCGACTCCTAGGTCGCCGATCATCCGGTTTGGTCGACCTGTGACGAACGTAGGAGTGATGCGGTCGCATAGGCGGATCGGGTCCGGCCGGTCTCCGGGTCCGCGGGGGACCGGGCGTTCAGCCAGCGCGGCGGCGGCGTGACGACGCTGCGCTGCCGTCGCGAACGAGTTTCGTGGCTTTAGGTGAAGTAGAGAATCTGTGCCGATGGGAGCAGCTCTCGAACGCGTACCGAGAAGAACTCGCGCAGTTGCGTCATCACCGGCGCGGGATACACGTATTTCTCCCCGCGAAACCGCGTGTGTTTCATCGTCCGGAGCGTCTCCTCCATGTCGAGCTGAGAACTCGGGTACCAGCCGGTCAGGACGCGCTTGGAGTTGGCGGTGAACCGGTGGGTGATGAGCTCCACGGTGAGGTCGAGATTCTCTACGTCGTTGATGGCCCGAGCAGCGGCTACCAGAAGCGCCGAGTACTCCTCCTGCCATCCTTCTCCGGCAACGATCGGCGCGATCGTCAACCCGACGGGATAGCCGACCCGGGCCATTCGGCGCAGCGCGGTCAAGCGCGCACTCACGCGCGCGGTGCCGCCCTCCAGGCGTTCAACGGACGCCGCGTTGACGCTGAATCGAGCTCGCGTTCGGCCGCCATGACGTAACTGCAACAGCGGCTCGACGTCATCGAATTTCGTGGTGAACCGCAGTGCGGCACCTGAGCGTTCGCCGAAGTACTCGATCGTGCGGCTCAGCGACCCGGTCAGGTGCTCGAGCGCGAGCGGATCGGTGTAGCAAGACGCCTCAAACGTGGTGCCCTCTCCGGCACGGGCGGCCTGCCGGGAGGTGATGGTGCCTCGTCCTTCGTGGGCAGGTACCTGGGAGAGGATCTCCTCCAGGTTGGCAAACGCTCGCGTGACCGGCGCTCCCGGCAGCGAGCCGGCCAGGTAGCAGTACTGGCAGTGCGCGGGGCAACCCCGCGCGATGTCCAGACGCCAATCTGCGCTTGGTGGGATCGGCTCGAGTCGGCGCTGCGAGGGCGGGGCGACTACGACCGCCAGGGTCGACTTCGCGCGCCGGTAGGCCTCACGCGGATCCTTATCAGCCAACCCGAGCAACCGGTCACCGTCGAGCTCGATGACCTCGGCGCCCAGCTGGCGGCATCGCGCGGCAATCGCCCGGCCATGGCAGTGCCGACGCGCGGAAGCGGTCACCAGAACCTGCCGGGGTATCCACCGCTTGACGGCGTTGATCGGTGCAGAGGCGACAGCGGACATGGACCACCCTCGAGCCTAGGCACCGGGGCCGGCGGCCTCGTGTCCCGATTCGGAAATCCGTGCTCGCTGCGTCGCCTGTGGGTCCGTTAGCGATCGTGTCGTGTGAGGGGGTGAACGGCTGGCCCTTCGAGGACCTGACCGTCAACGTCGAACCGCGAGCCGTGGCATGGGCAGTCCCAGCTGGTCTCCGCGGCGTTGAAGCGAAGCAGGCATCCCAGGTGGGTGCAGCGCAGCGACACTGTGTGCAGGGAGCCGCCGGGGTCGCGGTAGACACCCTTTCGGCCGACTCGGTCGGGCAGGACGCGTGCTTGCCCGGGCGGGATCTGGCTGCTGGAGAGCGCTTCGGGCGGTCGCAGCCGGTCGGTCACCATGTCCAGCGAGTACCTCGCGCCGAGCTCGGCGACCTCGCGGGCTGAGCGTAGGGAGAGGCGGTGGGGGCTGAAGGTCGCCGCCAGCTCGTTCTGCCGGCCCGTGATCTGGTCAGCGAGGATTCCGGCCGCGAAGCTGGCCGAGCTCAGACCCCACTTCATCCACCCCGTCGCGACGTGAAGGTGCGTACTGCGAGGCCAGTAGGCACCGATCATCGGCAAGTGGTCATAGGGCACGGGATCGTGGGCTGACCAGCGATGGGTCACCTCGGCGATGTCCCAGTGTTCGCGAGCGAAGTCCTCAGGCGCGAGGAAGCGACTCGCGGTCGCTGCTCGCGAGCCTGCGGGGTGTCCCTCCCCACCGATGATCAGTAGGTCGCGGTAGCCGCGAATCGATCGGCTGTTGGAGCCGGTGCTGATCGCCAGGTCAGCGGGTGGGGCCCCCGAGTGCAAGCTGCACGCGACGCAGTAGGAGCGCTGGGCTCGAAGACGCGGAAAGTACAGCCCACGGTCGAGGATCGGATAGTGGGTCGCGATCACGACGTCGCGGGCTCGAACCTCGCCCTGAGCGGTGGTGACGATGCACGGCGAGCCTTCACGCACGCGCACGACGCGGGATGTCTCGAACACGGCCGAACCGTCGCCGTCAACCGCGGCCGCAAGGCCCTGGACGTAACGGGTCGGTTGGATGGCGAGCTGCCCGGCGAGGCGGATCGATCCGAAATCGGGAAGCGGGAGATCGAGCTCGGCCATCTCGACGGGCAGGCCGGCTGCTCGCGCAGCGTCGAGCTCCTGGGCCACGTTTTGCCTTTCGTCGGCCGTAAGCGCGAAGGTCACTGCGTCAGCGCGTAGCAGCTCACAATCGATGGACTCCTCGCGCACGAGGCGCGCCACCGTCTCCACGCCGCGAAGACTGGCTCGCGCATAGTCCGCCGCGACCGCCGCGCCGTGACGAGCGCGGACCGTCGTGTAGACCGTCGCCTGCAGGGCGCTCACCTTCGCCGTCGTGCACCCGGTCGCGCCGGTCCCGACCCGATCAGCCTCCAGCACAACCACCCGGGCGCCCTCCCGCTTGAGCAGCAGAGCGGCCGTCAGCCCGGCGATACCGCCGCCAACCACGCATACATCAGCAATCCGAGACCCCGCTACGGCGGGATACGTGGTCGCCGGAGCGCCCTCAATCCAGAGAGACGAGCGAGCAGAGGTGGTCGACAACACTCGGTTCAACTCCCCACTCCGGATCCCGAGCTATCGCTGGCACCCGTCACGTAGACGGGACCCGATGAACGCCTGACTGCGCACCGCGGCTGAGGTGGCGTCGCACGTAGCGGTAGCAGCCCAGGAGAACACGAGGCGGTGATTCGCGGCCTCGGCGATGGCGAACACGCGCTGGATCGCCGGCGGGCCGGGAATCAAGACCAGTTCGGTATCGGTAGCGGCAGCTCGATCCCGAGTTTCGCTGACCAGGTGAACCCCAGTGCTGTCCATGAAGGTCAGCTGACTGAGGTTGAGCACGACGCGTCTGGGTTCAAGCGCAAACACGTCGTCGATCGCCTGCCGGACGACCGGCCGGCCGACGATGTCCAGCTCGCCGCCGAGGTCGACCTCGGAAGTCGAGCCCCGCACGGTGGTGGCGATGGACAGTTCCGGGGGAATCCAGCTGGTGTGCGCGCAAGCCATGATCTGCCTCCTTACGGGCCAAACCTGCCTCGGAAAACCGGCGATCTGTCGATCAACGAACCGATCCGCCCAGGTCGAGAGGCTCTCCCGGCCTCGGAGGACCGCGTAGCCGTTCAACGCAATGTAACGCCTCACGTGACGTCGTGTTGAGTTTTTTTTTGGCCTGGGAGCAAACCCGCCACGGTCATCGGGTCGGCCCTTCTACCTGGCGCTCACCAGCATCGACGCAGGTCAGTGACCTCAGTTGTCGATTTGCGGCGTCTGCCGCACATGAGCGCCTTCTCGCCCCAGGCGCCACGTCGTGCCGAGTTGTCAGTGCAACGCTGGCCCGGGTCGCGACATGACCCTCATAGGAGCCCGTCCCGGGCGCGACGCTCGCCCGGTGTGGTCCAGTCCCAAATCGCATACTCACACGCAGGAGATCTCATGCCTTCCCTACCCCGCCAACTCGCTGCGGCTGCTGTCACCGTCGTCCCGCTGGGCGCCGGCGCCGCCCCGGCGCTTGCCAGCCCCAGGACCCCAACTGCCTCCGCCGTCGGGGCCAAGACGCCGCTGACCGAGAAGATCGCCTCCGTGACCCCGTATTTCCAAGAGAAGTACCCGGACGGGCTCTACCAGAACAGCAGTGAATGCCAAGACGACGCATACGTCGTCAGTCGCGTGCATGCTGACTCTGCGCAGCTGCCGGAGAAGCTGGAGTGGGTTCTGGGCGTATACCTACAGAGGCGCGGCGATCTTCGTCTGCTTCGCGGTTACGGTGAGCAGGGGCGCGGCCACATGACGGCCGGTGATCGCTCGCTCAAGGAGGGGTTCGCGGACTTTCGACTGAGCAACTACTACATCGCTCAGGCGGACACGCGGCTCGGCGTCCGCCATCCCGCGCTGTCGGCCGGGCACTACCAGCCCTACCGGGCCGCGTCACGTCCGCCAGGCGCCCCGGGCAAAGCCCCGATGTCACTGGTCGCGACGATCGCCATGGGAACCCCGGTCATTCAAGAGAGTCTTCCCAACCACCTCTCCAAGTCCTACTATTCGGTGCGGCTGCCGGACGGTGTTGCGTCCAACGACTACTGGGTGCGCGTCGGTCGCATGCACGCCGACCCGTCGCAGCGCCCGGCGCAGCGTGAGTGGGTCAAAGGCGTGCGCGCGCAGCAGCTCGGCGATGATCTGCTCTCCCGCGGAACCAATGCCAACGGGGCTCGCGACACGGAGACCGGCAACCGCGAGATCAACGCCGGACTCAAGGCACTGCGCCGCGCCAACTCCGAGATCAGCCACGCCGACGCACTGCTCGGTGTCCACCAGTCGGGCCCGTCAGCCAAGCTGCCCACGAAGGTCGTCTATCACAGCTGACCGACGCGCGGCCGCCGACGAACGGTCAGGCCCGGAACCATCAGCTCGACGCGCCTGACAGCTGATCCACGCGGTCGCGCAGGTGGGCGTGCCTCGGCGTTACTCGCAGACGCCGGGCGCCCGGGTGTCAGACGCAAGCGACCCGCGGGCGAATACGTTCATGCCGATCGAGCTTATGACCTGAGTCGCCCGGAGCCGACCGCCGTCTCAAGGCAGGTGGTGCTGTCGCGTTCCGCTTCTCTGCGCGCAAATCTATGATCGTGATGTGAGCGTCGACGCGGTTGAGGCCGAGCTGCACGTGTTTGACGCGGGGGCGGTGAGGCTCAGGTCAGGCACGGTGTTCTCCGATGCCCGTCTCGCCTACACGGTGTACGGCGCCCTGAACGACGCCGGTGACAACGCGATTCTGCTGCCGACGTTCTACGGCGGTACGCACGTCGACGTCACCTACCTGATCGGACGCGAACGGGCGCTGGACCCGACGCGGTACTGCATCGTCGTTCCCAACCTGTTCGGCAACGGGATCTCCAGCTCGCCCAGCACCGTCTCGTCGGGGTTTCCGCTGGTGACGATCCACGACAACGTCAGCGTCCAGCATCGCCTGGTTCGCGAGGAGCTCGGCATCAGCGCGTTCGCGCTCGTGATCGGCTTCTCGATGGGGGGCCAGCAGGCGTATGAGTGGGCGTGCCGGTTCCCGTCGATGGTGCGCCGCCTGGCGGTCCTCTGCGGTGCGGCGCGGACGGCTCCACACACCTGGGTGTTCCTTGAGGGCGTCAAGGCGGCGTTGTGCGCCGGAGGTTCCCTGACACCTGGATCGGCCGGCTCGGCGGTCGGCAAGCGCGCCCTGGCCCGGGTGTGGGCCGGGTGGGGTCTATCGCAGGCCTGGTACCGGGAGCGTCGCTATGAGCAGGACGGCCATGCATCGCTTGAGGGCTACCTGCGGACCGACTGGGACGCCGACTTCGACGCTCGGGACGCACGCGACCTGTTGAGCATGATCGAGACATGGCAGGCCCACGACGTGGGCGGCCCCCGCGCCAGCGACGATGACTACGCGGCCGCGATGGCCGCGGTCACTGCTTCTTGCCTGATCATGCCGAGCTCGACCGACCTCTACTTCCCGCCCGAGGACTCCGCCGAGGAGGTCGCCCTCCTCGCCCACGGGCGCCTCGCCGTCATCGAGTCGGTGTGCGGCCACGCCGCCGGGGGCGGGATGGACCCCGCCGGTCTGCTCTTCATCGAGCGCAAGGTGCGCGCGCTCCTCGACAGTTAGCCAACCCTCAAGGTGCGGGAGCGAGCCGTCGTTGCCTGAGGCCTGGCCAACAAGCGATAGCTGCCACCGGTCGAATGGCTCAGGGACGGGCTAGGCAACCTTTAGGGGTGCTGGAGCAGCCCACAGCATGCTCCGCACAGACGCTCCGCGCCCGCCTCGTTCGATCACTCTTCAGCCGTGTTGCCCGAGCTCGGTCGGCTGTTCTACCAGGCACTATGGCGATCGACGCGCTCGCCCTCATCGAAGCGCCCCCCGACCGAGACGGTGCGGAGGGCGGTTCGAGTTCATTGCCAAGGTGGAGACGGCGGGAATTGAACCCGCGTCCGCGGTCGCGTGAGGTGTGGCGTCTACGAGCGTAGCCGGCGCTCTGATCTCATCCTCCGCTCGCCGTGCCGGCAGGGTTGTGGAGGACCAGCTCCTGAAGTGTCCCCGGTGCGGTCGGAGCGAGCCGCCTCAGGTGAGCCTGCTGGGAACCGACCGGCGCCGCAGGCGAGCGACCGGTCGACGTTCGCTACTCGGACCTAGTGACTAGGCGGCGAGAGCGAACTCGTGGGTGTGAACCTGTGAGTCCGCACTTATTTTGTTCCTGGGTGTTTTACGAGGCCTCCCAGGACCTCGGCTCGCAACCATCCCCGCGGATCCGACCACGTCGAAGCCTGTCGTCCCCGGGTATGTGCTTGCCGTGCAGTATAGGACGTGCGATCCGCACAGGGTCGCCGTTCGTGCGGGGCACAATACGGGGGCTGGGCACCCGTTATGTGCCCAGCTCGGGCGGGCTCGGCGGCCTGCGAGAATCCGGAGCGTGACCGAGCCGCCCGCCACGCCCCTGCTGCCCGCGTCGCCCGCGCCCGCACATTCCGCGTCCGCGGCGCGCGGTACCGC
>CAXTTD010000053.1:0-4686 GCA_964246945.1 uncultured Solirubrobacteraceae bacterium
GTCCTCGTAGAGCGAGCCCGCGACGAGGTCGATCCGCAGCTCGGCGGCGACCGCCTTCGCCCAGCGCAGCGCGGGGCCGTCGAGCGTCTGGGCGCCCGCGCGCAGGTGCTCGCGGGTCCCGATCACCGTCCACACCTCGGGCAGCACCACGAGCTCGGCGCCGAGCGCCGCCGCCCGTCGCACGAGCCGGTCGGCGGTGGCGAGATTGCGCTCGACATCGTCGGTGGCGTTCAGTTGAATGGCCCCGGCTCGCACCCGTGACCGTTCTCCTCGATTGACTGGTCAGTCAAGAACCCCAGGTTAGCCCGCGCCGGCGGCTCAGCGTCCCGTCCACACCGGCGCACGCTTCTCGTAGAACGCGCGTACGCCCTCCTGGATGTCCTCGGTGGAGAGCGCGATCGTGAGCTGGGAGCGCAGGAAGTCGATCGCATCGGCGAGCGCCATGTCGCCCTGCCGGTGCATCGCATCCTTTCCGAGCTTCATCAGCAGCGGCGAGGCGGCGGCGAGGCGCCCGGCCCAGTCGGCGACGGCGCCGTCAAACTCCTCGGCGCTCACCACCCGGTTGACGATCCCGATCCGCTGCGCCTCGTCGGCCGGGATCTGCTCGCCGAGCAGCATCAGCTCGGCGGTCTTCTTGGCGCCGACGTTGCGGTAGATGAGGGCCATGATCATGAACGGGAACAGGCCGACGTTGATCTCCGGGGTGCCGAAACGGGCTCCGTCGCGGGCCACGATCAGATCGCAGGCGAGCGCCAGCCCGAGCGCCCCTGCGAGCACATGTCCGTTGGCGGCGCACAGCGAGGGCTTGCCGAGCTCCCCGAGCATCCGGAACGCCTCCGGGAAGCGCGCGTTCGCGATGTGCTTGGCGGCGAGCGGAACCTCGGCCGCGAACCCGCCGAGGTTGCCTCCGCTCGAGAACACGGTGTCGTGGGTGGAGGTGAGCACCAGGCAGCGCACCTGCGCGTCCTCACGGGCAGCCGCGAGCGCGTCGGTGAGCTCGCGCAGCAGCTCGTCGGAGAGCGCGTTGCGGGTGGCGGGATCGTCGAGGGCGAGCGTCGCCACGCCGTCGGCGACCTCGTAGGTGATCTTCGCGTAGGCCACGGTGGACCTGAAGCCTACGGATCGTCGATCGTGCCCGTGAGGCCCATGAGCCCGTGAGGCCCGTGAGGCCCGTGAGGCGAGTGGTCTAGCCTCGTCGGGGGTGGAGTCGACGCGCGGACAGCTGCTCATCGCCGGTCCGGCGCTCCTGGATCCGAACTTCCAGCGTACCGTCGTGCTCATCGTCGAGCACTCCGAGGAGGGGGCGCTCGGGATCGTGCTCAACCGGCCCTCGGAGACGACCGTCGGCGAGGCCGTCGAGGAGCTCTCGGAGCTCGTCGAGCTCACCGATCCGCTGTTCATCGGCGGCCCCGTGCAGCAGTCGGCCCTGATCGTGCTCGCGGAGTTCGAGGATGCCGCGCGGGCGGCGGTGGTCGCCTTCGAGGACATCGGGGTGCTCGGCGGCGAGGATCATGCCGACCCGCCGGACACGCGCCGCGGCCGGGCGTTCGCCGGCCATGCCGGCTGGGGCCCCCGACAGCTCGACGCCGAGCTCGAGCGCGGCGACTGGATCCTCGAGCCGGCCCGACGCGAGGACGCGTTCTGCGCGCACCCGAGCGGCCTCTGGGGATCGGTGCTCACCCGCAAGGGCGGCAGCTACGAGCTGCTCGCGCGGATGCCGACCGACCCGTCGGTGAACTGACCGTGGCCCACGACCACGCAGGCGCGGGAGCCGGTGGGCACGCGCACGCCGGCCACCCGCACGGTCCCGCGCGAGAGACCGAGCGGGGCGCGATGCGCCTCGCGCTGGGGCTGATCTCCGCCTACATGGTCGCCGAGGTCGTCGCCGGCGCGCTCGCGGGCTCGCTCGCGCTGCTCTCCGACGCCGCACACATGCTCACCGACGCGGTCGCGCTCGCCATCGCGCTGATCGCCTCGCGGCTCGCCGAGCGGCCGGCCCGCGGCGCGATGACCTACGGACTCGGCCGCGCGGAGATCCTCTCCGCCCAGGCCAACGGCGTGACCCTGCTCGTGCTCGGCGCGCTCATCGTCGTGGACGCGATCCGCCGCCTTGTCTCCCCGCCCCACGTCGAGGGCTGGCCGGTGCTGGTGGTCGCGCTCGTCGGCGTGCTCGTCAACCTCGTGGTGGCGGCGATCCTCGCCCGTGGCACCGGATCCGAGGGACAGCGGAGCCTCAACCTCGAGGGCTCCTACCGCCACATCCTCACCGACCTCTACGGGTTCATCGCCACCGCGATCGCCGCCGGGGTGATCCTGCTGACCGGCTTCGCCCGCGCTGACGCGATCGCCTCGCTGATCATCGCCGGACTGCTCCTGCACGCGAGCTACGGCCTGCTCAAGCAGTCCGGGCGGGTGTTCATGGAGGCCGCGCCGCCGGGCCTCGACCCCGACGCGATCGGCCGCGCGCTCGCCGCCGGCGAAGGCGTCGTCGAGGTCCACGACCTGCACGTGTGGGAGGTCACCTCGGGCTTCCCGGCGCTGTCGGCCCACGTCGTGGTCCACGCCGCCGTGGACTGCCACGAGCGCCGACGCGAGCTGCAGGCGCTGCTGCGCGAGCGCTTCGCGATCGAGCACACCACCCTGCAGGTCGATCACGAGGCCGCCCCCCAGGCGCCGCTGCAGATCGAGCTGCCCGGCCGCACCGCGAGCGGTTAGCATCGCCGCGATGCGGGTGGTGAAGCCAGGCCCCGACCGCGAGACCCCCCGGGGGATCGTCGGCGGCGCCGAGATCTCCCAGGCGACCGTCGAGGCGTCGAACATCTACATGGGCCGCTACCGGGTGCCGCCCGGCTCGCGCTCGCGTCCGCACTACCACGACGGCTGCGAGAGCGCCCTGTACCTGCTGAGCGGTGGCATCCGCATCCTGTGGGGCGACCGCCTCGAGCAGTCGGTCGAGCTGGCGGCCGGGGACATGCTCTACGTGCCGCCGCGGGTCACCCACGTGGTGGAGAACGTCTCCACGGACGCGCCCGCCGACTACGTGGTGGCCCGGGACTCGCCCCAGGAGGACGCGGTCGTCGTCCCCTGGGCCGAGGAGCCGGTGTGAGCTCCGCGGCGTGAGCCGCCGGGCGTCCGGCTCGCTGCTCGGCGAGGGGGGCCTGCGCCTGTTCACCCAGTCGTGGTCCCCCGCCGAGGGGACGCGGGTGCGCGCGCGGATCGTGATCGTCCACGGCTTCGGCGAGCATTCCGATCGCTACGACCACGTCGCGCAGCGCCTCGTCGCCGAGGGGTACGCGGTGACGGCACTCGATCATCGCGGGCACGGCCGCTCGCAGGGCGCTCGCGCAGTGATCGAGACCGCGCCGGCCCTCGCCGACCTCGACCGCCTGGTCGGCGAGACCGCCGCCGCGAGGCCCGAGGCGCCGGTGTTCATGCTCGGCCACAGCCTCGGGGGGATGCTCGCCGTCGCCTACGCGCTGGCGTTCGGGGAGCGGCTCGCGGGCCTCGTGCTCTCTGGGCCACTGGCCGAGATCGACGCCTCACCGGGTCTACAGCGGGTCGGCCGCGTGCTCTCACGCATTGCTCCGCGGGCGCCCACGATCGCGCTGGATCCGGCGCTCGTGAGCCGCGACCCGGCGGTCGTCGCCGCCTACCGGGCCGATCCGCTCGTGCATCACGGTCGCATCCCGGCCCGCACGGGCGCCGAGATCGCGCGCACCGTGGCGGGCTTCCCGGAGACCGTCGGCGCGATCACGCTGCCGACGCTCATCCTCTATGGCACCGCCGACGCGCTGTGCCCGCCGCGGGGCAGCGTGATGCTCGCCGACCGGATCGGCGCCGGCGAGGTCACCGTGCGCGCCTACGACGGCCTCTACCACGAGGTGCTGAACGAGCCCGAGCGCGAGACGGTGCTCGAAGATCTCGTGCGGTGGCTCGACCAGCACACCACGGCGCTCACGCGAACGGCGTGAGCGTCACGCCCGCATCGGCGAGCGCGTCGCGCACGGCGGTGGCGAGGGTCACCGCGTCGGGGCTGTCGCCGTGCACGCACAGCGACCCCGTCTCGACCACGATCGGCGATCCGTCGCGGACCGGGATCGGCTCTCCGCGAGCGAGCGCGAGCGCCCGCTGCGCGACCTGGGCCGGCTCGGCGATCACCGCTCCGGGCAGCGCGCGGTCCGCCAGGGTCGCGGCGGCGGTGTAGGCGCGGTCCGCGAACGCCTCGGCGACCACCGGGATCCCCCGGTCACGCAGAGGTTGCAGGGTGGCGCTGCCTGCGAGGGCGAGGACGGCGAGCGGGGAGCGGTGGGCGAGCACCGCGTCGGCGAACGCGTCGGCGAGCGGGGCATCCTCGGCGAGGTCGTGGTACAGGGCACCGTGGGCCTTCACGTAGCGCACCGCCGTGCCGTGGCGCTGGCAGAGGGCGTCCAGCGCGCCGAGCTGGTAGAGCACATCGCAGGTGAGCTCCTCGCCGCTCACCGCGAGATGGCGGCGGCCGAAGCCGACGAGGTCGGGGTAGGCGACGTGCGCGCCGACGCTCACCCCGGCCCGCGCGGCGAGGGCAATGGTGTGGTCGATCGTGCGCGGGTCGCCGGCGTGAAACCCGCAGGCGACGCTCGCGCTGGTGACGAGCTCGAGCAGGGCGGCGTCGTCGCCGAGCCGCCACCGGCCGAACCCCTCCCCCAT
>CAXTTD010000053.1:4696-12110 GCA_964246945.1 uncultured Solirubrobacteraceae bacterium
GCGCCCGGCGTGCCCCCGGGGATCATCCGCCGGGCGCGCGATCGGGGAACATCCGCAGATGCGGTTTCTGCCCGCCGGCCCGCGTGCGCTGCTCGTCGAGCTCGACGGGGCTGCCGAGGTCCGGGCGCTCGCCGCCGAGGTGGACCGCCGGCGCGAGGCCGGCTGGGCGCCGGAGCTCTGCGACGTGGTGCCCGGCGCCCGCACGCTGTTGCTCGACGGGCTCCACGACGTCGGCGCGGCGGCGCAGACGTTGCGCGGCGGCGCGGCCCCAAGCCGCCCCCCCGACGCGGGGCCCGCGCCCGCCCCGGTGGAGATCACCTGCGTGTACGACGGACCCGACCTCGCCGAGGTGGCGGCGGGATGGGGGGTCTCGGTGCCCGCGGCGATCGCCGTCCACTGCGACACCGAGTTCCGCGTCGACTTCTGTGGCTTCGCACCGGGCTTCGGCTACCTCTCGGGACTCGGCCCCGAGCACGCGGTCGCGCGGCGGGCCGATCCCCGGGCGCGCATCCCGGCCGGCAGCGTCGGGCTCGCCGGCCGCTACACGGGGGTCTATCCGCGCGAGTCGCCCGGCGGCTGGCAGCTCATCGGTCGCACGGACGCCCGGCTGTGGGACACCGAGCGTGAGCCGCCGGCCCTCCTGGCGCCCGGCGCCCGCGTGCGCTTCCGCGCCGCGAATGCCGACACCGACACCGACGCCCGATGAGCGCCGACCGATGGCTCACCGTCGCGCGCGCGGGGGCGCTCACGACAATCCAGGACGACGGCCGACCGGGTCTCGCCCATCTCGGGGTGCCGCGCTCCGGCGCGCTTGACCCCGGCGCGCACCACCTCGCCAACCGCCTGGTCGGGAACCCGGAATCCACGGCGGTGCTCGAGAGCACCGTTGACGGCGTCGCCGTCGAGCTCTCGGTCGACACCGACGTCGCGGTCACCGGCGCGCTCGCCGATGTCACCCTCGAGGGGCGTGAGGTCGGCTGGGGGGTCCCGGTACGGGCCTGGGCCGGCCGGCGGCTCGAGGTCGGTCCCGCCCAGCGCGGGGTGCGCAGCTACCTCGCCCTCACCGGTGGGGTCGCCGTCGAGCCCGTGCTGGGCAGCGTCGCCACCGACCTGCTCTCCGGTCTCGGGCCCCGGCCGCTCCGTGATGGGGACCGGCTCGCGCTCGGCCCGCCCGCG
Source organism: uncultured Solirubrobacteraceae bacterium (assembly GCA_964246945.1). GTDB lineage: Bacteria > Actinomycetota > Thermoleophilia > Solirubrobacterales > Solirubrobacteraceae > Palsa-465. The sequence continues at coordinate 5,873 of CAXTTD010000053.1, forward strand.
GGCCCCGTCCGCGCGATCGACTTCGCTCCCTACCCGCTGCCCGAGGACTCCGTCGAGCTGCTCATCCACGACGGCCCGCGCCGGGACTGGCTGTCCGCGGCGGGGGCGGCGGCACTGGAACAGGGTCGCTGGACGGTCTCCCCGGAGAGTAACCGGATCGCGGTACGACTGCACGGCGACCCGGTGGCGCGGGCACGAAGCGACGAGCTGCCCAGCGAGGGCCTCGTACTCGGCGCCGTGCAGTCGCTGCCCGACGGCGGGCTCGTCGTGTTCGGCGCCGATCATCCGACGACCGGCGGCTACCCGGTGGTCGCCGTCGTCGATCGCGGGTCGCTCGGGGCGCTCGCCCAGGCGGCGCCGGGGACGACGGTGAGCCTGCGCCGCGTCCCCACCCGGGACCTCAGTGGCTGAGCTCCCCGCGGCGGGCCGCGCGCAGGGTCCCCCGCGGCCCCAGGCCGACCATCTCGGTGTGCATCGCCCGGATCCGCTCGAGGATCACGTCGGCCGCCTGCTGCTGGTCCTCGCGCGGCGGGTCGGTCTGGGCGGCGAAGCGCAGCGGCGGGCCGTAGCGCACGATCACCTTGGGCAGCCGCCCGCGGCGCCAGTTGCGGGCCTGGTGGGAGCCGAGGATCGCCACCGGCACCACCGGCGCCCCGGACTCGATTGCGAGCCGGCCGATCCCGGGGCGCGCGCTCGGCGCGAGCTCGCCGGTGCGCGAGCGCCCGCCCTCGCAGTACATGCCGAGCGCGCCCCCGCGCTGCAGCACCGCGAAGGCGGTGATGAACGCCTCCTCGTCGGCGACCCCCCGGCGCACCGGGAACACGCCCCCGTGGCTGAAGATGTACTGAGCCGGCCCGGGCGCGAACAGCTGGGACTTCGCCATGAACTGGATGCGGCGGCGAACGAACCCCGCGGTGAAGAAGTGGTCCATGAACGAGGCGTGGTTCGGGGCGAGGATCACCGGCCCGGCGGGTACGTTCGCGGAGTCGACCGCGCGGGCGCGGAACGCGATCAGCGCATTGAGCACGGTGAGTGCGCGGACTACCTCGTAGATGCGCGCCTCGGGCTCGCCTGCGCGGGTGCGCGCGTGAAAGCGGTCGAAGTGCTCGGCCGGACGCGCGTCTCGATAGCGCTGCTCGCGGATCTCGACGTCGGGCATCGCGGCCGACTGTACCGGCGGCCGCGCGACGCCCCACCCAGCGGCGTTCAGCCCTTCAGCGGCACCACGAGGGCCGGGCGTTCGATCACGTGATCCTCGTTGGTGGCGACCACCGCGGTGCCGATCGCGAAGAACTCGATCACGTGGGAGCCCCAGCCGTGGCTGCGCTCGATGATGCGCGCGCCGACGATCCCCTCGGACTGCAGCTCGTCGGCCTCGTTCTGCAACCGCTCCATGGCGAGCTCGCGCGCCTCGTAGAGCGCCTGGGTGAAGTTGACCTGCTCGATGTTGCGCCCCGCCTGACGCATCGTCTGCATCATCCCCTGGCGCGCGACGTGGTAGACGCAGTTGCCCATGGTGAGGCCGGTGGGGCGATACCCGGCGCGCAGCAGCGTCGCGAAGTCCTGACCGGAGAGGTCGGAGGTGAACGGACGGCCGTTGGGGGCGCGGTGCAGGACGCCCTCACGGTGCTTCACCGCGGTGCCGACGGCGATGAATTCGGCGAGGTCCGGACCCCAGTCGTAGCGGCCGATCTCCAGCCGCACGCCGACCACGCCGTCAGCGCCGAGCTGGTCGGCCTCCTCCTCCATGCGGGTCATCGCGAGCTCACGGGCGTGATACATCGCCTGGGTGAGCACACCCATCTCCTGGTTGCGGTTCCAGTTTGCCTGCTGAAACCCGATGTGGTAGATCGAGCTGCCGAGTACGAGCCCGAGCGGGTCAAAGCCCGCCTCCTTGACGAGCAGGAACTCGTTCACCGACAGATCGGAGGTGAAGAAGCCGCGAGCCGCGTCCTGCTTCATGCGGGCGATCCGCTCGCGCCCGGACTCCGGGATGCCCTCGAGCGAGCCCGCTTCGTAGCTGGCGGAGTGCGGCGCGTCCTGCGCCGCTGCGTCCGGCGTGGAGGCGATTTGCCGCGAGTTCTGATCCTCGTCGTCCCGTCGTCCGAACAGCGGCATGGGTCTCTCCTATCCGTTGAGCAGGCGCTCGAGCGCCTGCCGGGTTTGCTGGTTGCGCTGCGCCGCCGTGGCCAGCGCGGCGGTGAGCCGGCGCAGCCACTCGTCGGTGTCGACCGGCTCGGTCTTCAGCACGATGCCCCGGGAGACCCGGGCGCACACCGTTTCAATCGCGCCGCGCCGGGTGCGCAGTTCCAGGCGCTCAGCGCCGGTGTCGACGGCGATCTGCTGCACCGCCCCGCGCCCGCGCAGACCACCCCGCCGCACCTGAGTCTCTCCGGGGAGGGCCTCCTCGAGCTTCACCGCCAGCGCCTCGGTGAACGTCGCCACGTCGGCGCCGTCCGCCCGCAGCGAGGCAGCGAGCAGGTCGAGGTCGAGATCCGGGTCGTCGTCGTCGCTCGCCACTGGAATACGAGCGTACGCGAGCGCAGGACCCGACGCAGCGGAAGGCGTTTATGGTTGGCGCCCGTGAGCGACTCCGAGGAGGCCCGAGGATGATCGAAGTCCAGGCGCACATCACGGGAACGGTGTGGAAAGTCGAGGTCCAGGTCGGCGACACGGTCAAGGCGGGCGACGCTGTGGTGACACTCGAGTCGATGAAGATGGAGATGCCGGTCGAGGTCGAGGATCCCGGCGTGGTGCGCGAGATCCGCTGCGTCGAGGGCCAATCGGTCTCCGAGGGGGACACGCTCGTTGTCCTTGAGTGACGAGCGGCCGGGCGGCCGGCTGATCGTCGAGGAGCCGGCTCCCCAGGTGACCCGGATCACCATCTCCCACCCGGCGCGGGCGGGGGCGCTCACCCACGCGATGCTCGACGAGCTCGTGGAGACGCTGCGACGCTGCCGCGCGCGCTGCATCGTCCTCACCGGCGACGGCGAGCGGTTCTCCTCCGGATACGACCTCGGCGAGCTTGCCGGCTCCGGGTTCGACGACGACCTCGATCGCCTCGAGCACAACCCGTTCACGACATGCCTCGACGCGATGGCCGCGTGTCCGCAGCCGACGATCGCCGCGCTCGGCGGCGACGCCATCGGCGGCGGGCTCGAGCTCGCGCTCGCCTGCGACCTGCGGATCGCCGCCGCGCCCGTCCACATGGCGATGCCGCCCGCCCGGCTCGGGATCGTCTATCCCGACGCGGGGCTGCGGCGCTTCATCGACGCGATTGGCGTCGGCCGCACCCGCGAGCTGTTCTTCACCGCGCGCCCGATCGACGCACCAACGGCCCTCGCCTGGGGTCTCGTCAACGCGGTGTGCCCCGCGGCAGAGCTCGCCGACGCGGCGCTCGCGCTCGCCGCCGAGGTGATTGCCGGCGCCCCGCTCGCCCAGATCGGGATCAAGCGCTCGATCGCCGCGATCCTGCGCGCCCGGGGCGGTCTTGATCCCGCGGTGGCGGCCGAGCTGCTCACCCTGCGGCGCGAGAGCGTCGGGTCACAGGACATGCAGGAGGCGCTGCGCGCCCGGTCGGAGAAGCGCCCGCCGCGCTGGCGGGGTCGCTGAGCCGCGCGTTCAATCCTCGTAAGGCGAGAAGTCCTTCTTGCGAGCGCCGCACACCGGGCAGAACCAGGAGTCGGGGATGTCCTCGAACGCGGTTCCGGCGGGGATGCCCCCGTCAGGATCGCCCTCCTCGGGGTCATAGATGAACCCGCACGACTCACACATGTATTTCATGGCGGGGAAGGCTATCGCGGGGGTCCGGCGGACCGCCTGAGGCGTCCCGCCGGTAGTAGGGTCGGTCGATGAGCGACGCCCTGCCGAGCCCCGACGAACCGCTGCACGCCGGCGAGGTCGCGATCCCCCGCCACGCCGCCACGGTGATCGTGCTGCGGGGCGGGGCGACGAGCCTCGAGGTGCTGCTCGTGCGACGCACGCCGCAGGCGCGCTTCATGGCCGGGGTCTGGGTGTTCCCCGGCGGCGCCGTCGATCCCGGTGACGGCGAGGGCGCCGCGGGCGTGCGCGCCGCCGCGGTGCGCGAGCTCGGCGAGGAGGCGGGGATCGCGCTCGCGCCCGGCGCCGAGCTCGTGGTGTTCTCGAACTGGATCACCCCCGCGGAGGTGAAGATCCGCTACGACACGTGGTTCTTCCTCGCCGCGATGCCCGCTGGCCAGGAGCCTCGCATCGACGGTTGCGAGATCGTCGACGCCCGCTGGATCACCCCCGCGGGGGCGCTGGAGGCTGCTGCGCGTGACGAGCTCGCGATCGTGTTCCCGACCCGCAAGCAGCTTGAGCGCCTCGCTCACTTCAGCTCGGCGGACGCGCTCATCGCGGGCGCGCGCGAGGCGCCCGTTCACCCGGTGCAGCCGCGGATCATCGGCAGCGGCGAGCAGGCGCGGATCGTGCTCCCCGGCGAGCCGGGCTACGACGCCTGACCCGGGCTCACCCACCGCACGGCACGCTCAGGTGTCGTTCTCGAAGTTCGGCAACCCGAGCGACTGGAGCCAGTGGCTCACGGTGATGTTGAGCTGCGTGAACTCACCGGTCCAGATGAGCACGCCCATGGTGATGAGAATCGCCCCGCCGAGACCGATCACGATCGGGTAGTGGCGCTTGACCACCGCGAACGCCGAGGTCGCGGTCCCGAACGCGAGCCCGGTGATGAGGAACGGGACGCCGAGACCGGCGCAGTAGACGACGAGCAGGATCGCGCCCCGAGAGGCGGAGCTCGACGTGCTCGCGAGGGTGAGGATCGCAGCCAGCGTGGGACCGAGGCACGGCGTCCAGGCGAGTGCGAACGCGGCGCCCACGAGCACTGGCCCGCCGCGCCCGGCCCGCTGCACGAGCCGGTCGACGTGCCATTGGCGGCTGAGCGCCGGCACGAACGGAGCGGCGACGAACAGCAGTCCCATGGCCACGATCAGCGCACCGGAGATCTTCAGCGCCGCCGGGCCGACGAGCGCCTCGTGCAGCGCGCGCTGGCCGAGCAGGCCGAGCACAATGAAGATGAAGGAGAAGCTTCCGACGAACAGGAGGCTCGGCGCGATCACGCGCCGGGTGCGGATCTCGTCGGGCCGGCCGCCCGCCACCGCCGAGATGTAGCCGGGCACGAGCGGCAGCACGCATGGCGACAGGAACGAGATGAGCCCGGCACCGAACGCAACCGGATAGCCGATGCCCGAGACGTCACTCATAGGGGCCCGAGGCTACCGGCCTTGACCCGAAGCGGCCGCACCTCGAGACGTGGGCGTCACCGCCCAGACTCACCGTCCGCCCGCTCCGAGCGTTAGAGTTCATCCGGACCCGTGGAAGCCTCCGCACTCCCAGCATCCGTCGGACTGACGCGTGCACGGCTCGGGCTCGGCGCACCGCTGCTGCGCCTGCGCTCCGACGATCAGCTCGTGTCGCTGTTCCGCGCCGGCAACGAGGACGCGTTTCGCGTCATCCATGACCGCTACCGCGCGCGGATGCTCGCGTACGCGCGTCAGATGCTCTCCGCGAGCCCCGCGGACGCCGAGGACGCGGTCCAGGAGATCTTCGTCCGCGCCTATGCGGGGCTGCGGGCCAACCGGCGGGATCTCGCCCTGCGCGCGTGGCTGTACCGCATCGCGCACAACCGCTGCATCGACGAGCTGCGGCGGCCGACGGCGCTCGCGGTGGAGACCGTCGAGGAGTTCGGCGAGACCTGCGGCGGCCGTGCGGTGCTCGACCCCCATGCCCGCGGCGAGCAGGGCGAGACGCTGCGCCGGCTGATCGCCGACGTCCAGCGTCTGCCCGAGCAGCAGCGCTCGGCGCTGCTCATGCGCGAGCTCGGCGGCATGCCGTACGCCGATCTCGCGGGCGCGCTCGGCGTCTCGGTGCCGGCGGTGAAGTCGTTGCTGGTGCGCGCGCGAGTCGGACTTGTGCAGGCCAGCGAGGCTCGCGACACTGCGTGCGTCTCGATCCGCGACGAGCTCATCGGAGCCCACGATCGCGGGGTGCGCGCGAGCGGACGGACCCGGCGGCATCTGCGCGACTGCACCGAATGCCGGCAGTTCCGCTCCGAGGTGCAGGGCGTGAGCCGCCACCTCGGCCTGCTGCTCCCCGCCCTCGGTCCGCTCGCCGCGATCGGCAAGCTCGCGGGCGTGGGGGGCATCGGCGGCGGCAGTGCCGCGGCCGGCTCGGGTTCGACCACCGCGGCCGCGGCCTCGAC
>CAXTTD010000054.1:0-12092 GCA_964246945.1 uncultured Solirubrobacteraceae bacterium
GTGTAGAAGTGAACCTCGGCGCCGAGCTCGGCGAGCACCGCGGCCGCGACCACCGCCCCGCCGCCGGCGTGCTCGAACAGTCGGGTCCCCTCGGTGATCATCCCCACCACGACCGCGTGCTCGACCCGCACGAACTCCACCCATTCGGTGTGCCCGAGCACCGCGACGCGCGTCATCGCCGCCACGCTAGTGGACCACTAGTGCCATCGCGCATCCGTGAGCGACCACCTCTTGCCTCGCCGCGACCACCGCCACCGGCGCCGGCCGGCCCCTCAGACGGCGACCCGCCGCGCCGAGGGCACCTGGCGCGCGGTGGTCGGCAGCAGCGGCAGCAGGCCGTGGCGGATCGCGACCGCGCCGCTCTGCACGAGCGCCTTGCGGGCGAGCACCGGCACCAGCGGGGAGAAGCCATACTGGCGGCGGATCTCGCTCGGCAGCAGGGCGATGGTGATGAAGTTCACCGTCTCGAGCAGCGGTCGCAGCCGCGCTGGGATCGGGGGGGCGAACACGATCTGCTTGGCCCGTCGTCGCGCCCAGTCTCCGACGCACAGCCGTCCGCCGGTGAGCATCTCACGCCCGTAGTCATGCAGATCCCCGAGCGTGTCGGGCATCTCCTCGCGTGCGAGCCCGAACAGTTCTCCCATGACCTTGTAGTCCTCCCACAGCGCGGCACGCTGCAGCGGTGAGAGGTCGCCGACGTAGGTCGTGTACAGCAGGGTCGCGGAATCCACGAGCGTGTAGAGGATCCACATCAGCAGCTCGGGGTCGTCGGCACGGTAGGGCGTGCCCGCGGGGAAGATCCCGACGCCCTCGGCGAGGCGGCCGCGCACCCGGCGGTGCATCGCGCGTACCCGCGAGGTCATCCGGTCGGCGTCCTCGCGGCTGCCGAAGGTGATCGCGTCGAGCACCTGGGCGGTGCGCGCCAGTCGCTCGTAGGGATCCTCGAGCGAGTCGGAGTGAGCGAGGAGCCCGGAGACGGCGAGCGGGTGGGCGGCCTGCATGAGCAGCGCGCGCGACCCCGACAGCGCGAGTGCGCGCTCGCCCATCACCTGGCGGATCATCGAGCGGTTGCCGAAGTAGCTGTCGCGGCGCGGGGAGGCAATCGAGACGACGGTGCTCATCACCCTTCATCTTCCCGCTCTGGGCGGGCGTAGACGGCAGTACTCGCTCGACCCGCGGATGCGGACCCCTCCGGTGGCTCCCCGCCGTCGCACTCGCCCGCACCCACCGGCGGGACGCGGCGCGGCCGGCCCGCGTTCATTGATTGATCTTCATGTCGGGGGGTACGGTCCGCACGTGAGCAAATCAACACCCTCTCCCACTGCCCAGCGCGCCACCGCCCCGAGTCGGGTCCCCAATGAGGTGCTGTTCATGCGCTGGCAGCAGCATGGCGAGCGCGCTGCTCGCGACGAGCTGGTCCGCCGCTTCCTGCCCCTCGCGCGCAAGCTCGCCCGTCGCTACAACGGCGCCCGGGAGCCGTTCGACGATCTGCTGCAGGTCGCCTCACTCGGTCTCGTCAAGGCGGTCGACCGCTACGACGTGAGCCGCGGCACCGCGTTCTCCTCGTTCGCCGTACCGACCATCCTCGGCGAGCTCAAGCGCTATTTCCGCGATCTCGGATGGGCTGTCCACGTCCCGCGCGGCGCCCAGGAGCTCGCGGTGAAGGTCGAGGAGGCCAGCCAGCGGCTCAGCGTCCGGGCCGGCCGGGCACCCACGGTGAGCGACCTCGCGCAGTACCTCGAGATCGAGACCGAGGACGTGCTCGACGCCCTCGAGACCGCGCGCGCCCATCATGCGTCCTCGCTCGACGCGCCTCACGACGACGGCGAGGGGGAGAGCGGCAGTGTGGTGGACAGCTTCGGGGCCGAGGATCCGGCGCTGCTGCTCGCCGACGACCGGGTGACCGTCGGCGAGGCTGCGCGATGCCTGTCCGAGCGCGAGCGCGAGGTCCTGCGGCTGCGTTTCGTCGAGGATCTCACCCAGACCCAGATCGCCGCCCGCGTCGGCGTCTCCCAGATGCAGATCTCACGGATCCTGCGCCGCGCGGTGGCCCGCCTCGGCGAGCTCACCGGAGGCTGAGCCTCGGCGCGGCGCCGCCGCGCCGGGTTTGCCGCCCCAGCGGGTCGGGCAGCAGACGATCGCCGGTGCACCCTCACGGACCCATTGTCGGTCTGCAACTCGAGAGCAGACCCCAGACCCTCACAATCGTGAGAGGGATGCTCAGCGGCGTCGCTGAGCTGCTCGAGATGGACCCCGAACTGCTCGACGATCTCAAGACCACGGTCTCTGAGGCATGCAACAACGTCGTGCTGCACGCTTACGGAGAGCGACCGGGGCCGATGGAGGTCCGCGTCTACGCCGACGACTCCGAGGTGTGCGTTGAGGTCGACGACGCGGGGCTCGGCTTCGACGGGACGCCGGCCGCCGCGGCCACGCCGCCGGCAATCGGGGTGTCGGTGATTCGCGCGCTGGCCAGCCGGGCGAGCTTCGCCGTGCGCCCGGACGGCGGTACCGAGGTGGTGATCACCTTCGCGGCCGAGCGCGAGGGCCGGCGGCTGTTCGCCGCTCCGGTCGCCGCGGCGGCTGCCGACGCGCCGTTCACTCCGCTGCGCGGCGAGGAGCTCGTGCTGAGCCTGTCCCCGGTGCGCCTGCTCACCGGCGTCCTCGGCCGGCTCGCTCGCACCCTCGCCGCCGGCGCACACTTCTCCCTGGACCGCTTCTCCGACGTCTACCTCGTCACCGATACGCTCGCCGCCCACGCTGCCCAGGCGGCCGCTGGGGATCGGATCTTCGCCCGCCTGTCGGCGACCGACCGTTGTCTGCGGCTCGAGCTTGGCCCGTTCGGTGCCGGTACCGGCACGAGCCTCGCAGCGGTCGACGGTGACCGTCTGAGCTCGCCGCTGGCGCTGCTCGCCGACGAGGTGACGGTGATCGACGGCGACGGCGAGGAGGCGATTCGCGTCGTGATGCTCGACGGGCGTCGCTGAGCGACGTGTCGGACGCCGCCCATCAGGCGCGGGGGCGCAGTGCAAGCGCGGCGATGTCGTCGGTCGCGGGGCCGCCGCGGAAGCGCTCGAGCTCGGCGTCGAGCGCCTGCAGCAGCGGCTGCGGAGCGCTGCCCGCGTGATCGGTGAGGAACTCGGACAGGCGCTCGGTCCCGAAGCGATCGTGGTCACCGACCGTCTCGCTCACCCCATCGGTGTAGAGCAGCAGGAGCTCGCCGTCGGCCACCGGGACCCGCTGCTGGTGCCACACGCTGTCGGCGAACGCGCCGAGCAGCGGTCCGGAGGCGACCGTCTCGCTCACCCCTCCGTCGGCGCCGACGAACAGCGCCGCCGGGTGCCCGGCGGAGCACACCAGCACGCTGTGGTCGTGCAGGGCGACGCACAGCGCCGAGGCCATCGCCCCGTCGTCGCGTCGTCGCAGCTCCTCGTCGAGACGGCGGATGATCGCGACCGGGTCGGGCTCGAGGTGGCTGGCGAACCGCGCACCATGACGCAGCAGCGAGGTGACCGTCGCGGCGTGCACCCCGTGCCCGGTGACGTCGCCGATCGTCGCGAACCCGGTGCCGGCGCTCTCGAAGACCTCGTAGAAGTCGCCCCCCACCTCGATCCGCGGCTGGTCGAGCGCCGGGTGGTACAGCGCGCCGATCTCCCAGCCGCTCAGCTCGGGGATCGGCGCCGGCAGCAGACTCCGCTGCAGGGTCGCGGCGACCTCGCCGAGGGTCGTGTGCAGGCGCGCGTTCTCAACCGCGACCGCCGCCCTCCGGGCCAGCTGGTCGGCGACCGCGAGGTCCTCGACCCGCAGGCGACGGCCGGAGACCGAGGTGAAGAACGACATCGCGCCGATCGTGCGCATGGGCGCGGTCATCGGGACCACGAGCGCCGAGCGGATACCGAGCGCCCGGTAGATCCCAAGCTGCTCGTCGGAGACCGAGACCCGCTGCAGGTGGGCGTCGTCGATGTCGGGAATCAGCTCGGGCTCACCGGAGGCGAGCACCCGGCGCAGCGCCGAGCCGGCGATCGGCTCCGCCGGCTCGAGCGTGCGCAGGCGCTGCGCGAGCTCCCGCTGGGCGGGGTCGACGTGGGCGACGACGACCTGCTCGCGTTCGCCGCCATCGACGAGCTCGACCAGGCACCAGTCGGCGAGGTCCGGCAGGGCCGCCCCGGCGACGTTGCGCAGCGTCTGCTGGTAGTCGAGCGAGGCCGCGAGCTGCCGGCTGGACTCCGCGAGCACGCGGGTGTGGATCTCGGCGCTCTTCACCTGAGTGACGTCCTCGATCACCGTCACCGCCGCCACCAGCTCTCCCTGGGCGTCGTGCAGCGGGCTCACCCGCAGCACGTACCAGCGCGTCTCGCCACCGTCTCTGGCCACCGCCTGCACGACCAGCTCGGCGGGTGCCGTGCCGGTCTCCATCAGCGCCACCGACGGGATCTGCTCCCGGGGGACCGGGCGTCCCTGCGCGTCGTACAGGGCGACGCGCTCGAGCACCGCCGACAGCGGTGCTCCGATCAGCTCGGCGGCGGACGCGAACCGGTACGCGCGTGCGGCCGCCTGATTGGCGTAGATGAAGCGATCCTGACGATCCCGGACGGTGATCCCCTCGCCGAGTGAGTGCAGCAGCTCGACGAACTCCGGTCCCTGGCCCCCGAGGATGCGCTCGCCGAGGGTGAGGCTCCCCGCGCTCACCTCATCTCCCGCTGATGAGATCCTCCGGCGCGGCGACGAGGCGCAGCCGCTCGGCCACGCCGGTGAGGTCGAGCAGACGCTGGACCTGTGGGGTCCCGCGCACGAGGCACAGCTCGCAGTCGGCCTCGGCGAGTCGCTGGTGGGCGCGGACGACGATGGCGAGTCCCGTCGAATCCATGAACTCGAGGCGGCGCAGGTCGAGCACCACCAGCCGCGTGTCCTCGGGCGAGATCCGCTCGAGCTCGCCCTCGAGCGCCGGACCGGAGGCGAGGTCGAGCTCGCCCGCGACCGCGATCAGCTCAGAGTCGCCCTCGCGCCGCGCGTCGACCTGAAAATCAGCTTGCACGTTGCCGATGAGGGTACCTCCTCCCGTCTGACGACGACGATTTCCCGCTCGCGAGCCGGGCCGGTTTCAATGCTCCACAGGCTGGTAACACCTCTTCTGTCGCCTTCATGACCTCCGATCGGCCGAACGCGCCCTCCCCGGGCGCCCTCACCCATACCGCCCTGCTCTACCGGGCGCCCAAGGAGCTGCGGGTCGCCGTCCGTGACTTCGCCGCGGCTGCGGCGGCCGACGGGGAGCCGCTGCTCGCGGTCCTGCCGGCCCACAGCCTCTCGCTGCTCGACGACGTCCTGGCGCGCTCGGGCGCCGAGCTGACCCGGGTCGACGTCGCCGAGGCGGGTCGCAACCCGGGCCGTCTCATCCCCCTGGTGCTCGCGTGGCTCGCGGACCAGCCGGGGCCGGCGCGGATCATCAGCGAGGCGACGTGGCCCGGCCGGCGCGACGCCGAGCTCACCGAGGTGCTTCGCCACGAGGCGCTCCTCAACCATGTCCTCGCCGACGAGCCGGCGAGCCTGCTGTGCCCGTTCGACGCCGCCCGCCTCGACGGAGAGGTGCTCGCCGGAGCCGAGATGACCCACCCGTGGTTGATTGACGAGACCGGCCGGCGGCCCAGCGAACGTTACGGCGACCCGCTTGAGCTCGCCCGCGGCGGGAGCTGGCCCCAGACCGACCCCCGGCCGCCGGTCTCCGAGCTGGTGTTCGAGGGAGACCTGTGGGCCCTGCGGCGCAGCCTCGAGCAGACCCAGCTGCTCGCCCGCCTCGAGCCCGAGCGGCGCGAGGACTACGTGTGTGCGGTCAACGAGGCGGCCAGCAACGCGATCCGACACGGGGACGGTACCTGCCGCGCGCGGATGTGGCGTGAGGAGGACCGGGTTGTCTCGGAGATCGTCACCCCGACTCAGATCGGCGATCCCCTCGCCGGTCGCCGTCCGCCCGACCCGGAGGGGTTGGGTGGACGGGGACTGTGGCTCATCAACCGGCTCTGCGACCTCGTCGAGATCCGCAGCGGGCCGGCCGGCGCGAGCGTGCGCATGCACGTCACCGTCGGCTGAGCCGGCGGCGCGGTGTGCCGGCGGCGCGGTGTGCCGGCGGGCGGACCGCTGGCGGGCTTACCGGCACCGAGCGCCGGGTAGCGATCCTAGATGACCGACCTCGCGTTTCTCGGCACCGGTGTGATGGGCGCGCCGATGGCCCGCAACCTGAGCGACGAGGGCTTCGTCGTGCACGCCTGGAACCGCTCGGCGGAGAAGGCGCAGGCGCTTGAGAGCGAGGGCATCCAGGCCTTCGAGGATGCCGCGCAGGCGGCCGCTGGCTGTCCGGTGATGGTGACGATGCTCGCCGACGCCGACGCGGTGCTCGAGGTCGCCGCCCGGGCGCTCGCCGCCACCGACCCGCCCGAGGTGTGGATCCAGATGAGCACCATCGGGTCTCCGGGCACCGAACGCTGCGCCGGGCTCGCCGACGAGCACGACGTCACCTTCGTCGACGCCCCGGTGCTCGGCACCCGGGCGCCCGCCGAGCAGGGGGCGCTCGTGGCGCTCGCGTCCGGTCCGGAGTCGGCGCGGTCGGCGGCCGAGCCGGTGTTCGACGCCGTGGGCGCGAAGACGATGTGGCTCGGCGAGGCGGGGGCCGGCTCCCGGGCGAAGCTGATGCTCAACTCGTGGGTGCTGGGGATCGTGGGTGCACTCGCGGAGACGATCTCGCTCGGGCGGGCGATGGACATCGACCCCGACGTGTTCTTCGACGCGATCGAGGGCGGCGCGCTCGACCTGCCGTACGCCCAGACCCGCGGGCGGATGATGGCCGAGGAGTCCTTTGACGACGTCTCCTTCGCGCTCTCGCTCGCGCTCAAGGACGCCCGGCTCGTGCTCGACGCGGCGCGGACGGTCGGGATCGAGCTGCCGATGATGACCGGCGCGGCCGAGCGGATGCGCCGCGCGGAGGCCGACGGCCACGGGGCGCAGGACATGGCGGCCACCTACTGGGCGAGCGCGCCCACCGGATAGGCGCACCCCCGCGAGCTTCACTGCCTCACGACGACGACGAAAGGGGCCGACATGCCCGACGAGAACACCGAGAGCGAATTCGAGCGCGAGCAGGAGGAGGCGGCGGCCAAAGAGGCTGCCGGAATCGGAGGCCGTGTCTCCGCGGAGGATCCGACTGCCTACGAGCAGGAGATGAGCGAGGCCGAGCGGCCGGTGAGCGAAGCCGGCGGCGGTGAGTCCGAGGGCTTCGAGCTCGCCGAGATGGAGCTTGAGGAGCACGCCGCTCACGGGGACTCCCACTCCGCCGGGCGGATCATCGAGGACGCCGACCTGCTCGACGGGGACGAGTCCGCGACCGAGCGCGGGGTCGACGGCGGCGAGGCCGACGAGGAGCGTCCAACGGACGCGTGAACCCGGGCCGCGGGCGCCTCGAGCTGGGTGTGACCGTCGTGCGGTTGCGTGATCGATCGAGCGGCTGCGGAGCGTCGCCGCGGCGGGCGACTGCGATCGCACATCCGCCCACCTTCTCGACGGCACCTGTGCGATCGGCAGCGGCCCGCGACCCCCTGTGCGCACGCGCACCGCGAAACTCTCGGGAGTGTGCGATTGGGTGTGGCGCTGACGCGCTTGGCAACCCGGGTGGAGAGCCCGCTGAACCCGTCAAGCGTCGTGGGCGACGGCGGGGCTTGAGCGGTCGTCGTGCAGCAGGTCGAGTACCGCGGCCTCCAGGCGGGCCCGCCGGCGGTCGTCGGGGCCCTGGAGGCGGCCGATCCGGTCGAGCTCGCCGCCGATCGTCCACCCCGAGCGGTAGCGGTCGAACACCCGCGGGTCGATGTAGGAGCGCCGGGCGACCGCCGGGGTGTTGCCGAGCACCTCCGCGACGCCCCGCACCGCGCCGCTGATCGCGCGCCTACGCGCCGCTTGAGTGGGGGCGTGACGACCGTCGACGGCCACCGCGACCGCCGCGAGCACGGTCGCGTTCCAGGTCCGGAAGTCCTTAGCGCTGTAGGACTTGCCGATCTCGGCCTTGAGGTGGTCGCTGATCTGCTCGGAGCGCAGGGGATGCCAGCGGCGGCCCGCGCGGTAGGCGAGCAGCGGCTCCCCGCCGCCGCGCCGGCGCTTGAGCGCGCGCACCACCTCGCCGGCGGCGTCATCCTGCACCGCCTGACGCCGGTGCTTGCCGGCCTTGCCGACGTAGTCGAAGACGACCTCGCCCTCACCGAGCGTCACCTGCGACTTGGCGAGCGTGGCGAGGCCGATCCCGCCGTCCTCCGCGGCGTATTCCTCGGAGCCGATCCGGAACAGACCGACGTCGAGCAGCCGGATCGCGCAGGCGAGGACTCGCTCGCGGTCAAGCTCCGAACCGTCACGCAGCGTTTTCAGCACGCGGCGACGCAGCCGGGGCAGCTGACCGGCGAACTCGAGCATGTGGTCGAACTTCTGGCGGTCGCGCAGCTGCCGCCACCGGGGGTGGTACAGGTACTGCGTGCGCCCCGCCGCGTCGATGCCGGTCGCCTGCAGATGGCCGAGCGGGTCGGCGCAGATCCACACCTCCCGCCAGGCGGGCGGGATGCCGAGCTCTCGGAGGCGCAGGATGTCGTCGGGGTCGCGGATCGCGTCGCCGTTCGCGTCGAGATAGCTGAACCCCCGGCCGCGCCGGACGCGGGTGAGTCCCGGACCCGAGCAGTCCGAGCGCCGCAGCCGGGCACGGCGCACCAGAGCGGACCGCGCGGCGGACGGCGAGGAGCTCATGGCGAGCAGGAATACCCACACCGCCGTCCGCCAACCCGTCGGCAACGTCGCTACGGTGGTGGCCATGGCCGCCGACTACAGCTCCGATCTCGCCCGGGAGCTCGCCCCAGGCCTGCTCGAGCGCTTCACCCGCTACGCCCGCGTCGACACCCAGTCCGACCGTGATCACGCCCCCGGAGTCTCGCCGTCCACCGCGCGCCAGCTCGAGCTCGCGCGGCTGCTCGTCGACGAGCTCGTCCAGGCGGGTCTCACCGACGCGGCGGTGAGCGCCGACGGGTTCGTCACCGCGACGCTGCCCGGCAGCGAGGGCGCCGCCGAGGTCGTCGTCGGCCTCATCGCCCACATGGACACGACCCCCGACGCCCCCGGCGCGGGCGTCGAGCCGATCGTGCATCGCGACTACGACGGGGAGGTCATCGAACTGCCCCGGGCCGGCACCACCCTGGATCCGCGCAGCGTGTCGGGCCTCGCCGCCGCCGTCGGACAGGATCTCGTCACCGCCAGCGGGGACACGCTGCTCGGGGCCGACGACAAGGCCGGGGTCGCGGAGATCCTCACCGCGGTCGCGCACCTCGCCGCCCACCCCGAGCTGCCGCGTCCGACCATTCGCGTCGCCTTCACCCCCGACGAGGAGATTGGCGAGGGCGCTCGGCACTTCGACATCGCGGGATTCGGCGCCGACTGCGCGTACACCGTCGACGGATCCGAGCTCGGCGGCCTGCAGAACGAGACGTTCTCCGCGCAGGAGGCGACGGTCACCGTCACCGGCGTCGACATCCACCCGGGCTCGGCCACCGGCGTGCTCGTCAACGCGCTGCGGATCGCCGCCGAGATCCTCGTCGCGCTTCCCGCCGATCGCCTCACCCCGGAGACGACCTCCGGGCGCGAGGGGTTTCTGCACGCCGTCGATCTGCGGGGCACCGCGGCCGCCGCCACGCTCCGGCTGATCCTGCGCGCGTTCGACGATGCCGAGCTCACCGCCCACGGCAAGCTCCTGCGGGCGACGGCGGCCCGTGTGGCCGAGGACCATCCTCGCGCCCGGGTCGAGGTGGAGCTGCGTGAGCAGTACCGCAACATGCGCGAGCGGCTCGACCGCGCCCCCGAGGTGGTGGCTGCCGCGCGGGCGGCGATCCGCGCCGAGGGCCTCGCGCTGCGCAGCGAGCCGATCCGCGGGGGCACCGACGGTTCGATCCTCACCGAGCGCGGATTGCCGACCCCGAACGTGTTCACCGGCGGCCACGAGTTTCACTCCGTCCGCGAATGGGCCTCGCTGCAGGAGATGGCCGCGGCGGCGGCGACGCTCGTGCGCCTCGCCGAGGTGTGGGCGGGGAGCCCGGTGGCTGCGTGAGCCACTGCGGGCCGCACTCGATCGCGTCCCTCGACGGCGAGATCATGCCTGCCGGCGAGGCGACCATCCCGGTCACCGACGACGGCCTGGTGCGTGGGGACGGTGCCTTCGAGGTGATCCGCGTCTACGACGGGGCGCCGTTCGCGATGGACGAGCACCTCACGCGCCTCGAGCGCTCCGGGCGCAACCTGCGCCTGCCGATCGACGTGGAGACGGTGCGCACCGAGGCGTACAAGCTGCTCGCGGAGGCGAGCGCGAACCCGGGGGACCCGGCCGACCACGCGCAGCTGCGAATCATGATGACCCGCGGGGGGCGCCGGGTGATGTTCACCGAGCGCACCCCGGAGATGCCCGAGCGGGCGCGGCTGCTCGCCACGCCGTACCTGCCCACGCGGGTCCTCGACGCCGTGAAATCGCTCTCCTACGCGGCCAACATGCTCGCCGCGCGGCTCGCGCGCGAGGCCGGCTACGACGACGCGCTGCTCGTCACCCCGGACGGCGTGGTGCTGGAGGCCACCACGAGCTCGATCTTCTGGGTGCGCGGCGGTCAGCTCGAGACCACGCCGCTCGACGAGCATGTGCTCGCCTCGATCACCCGCGCAACGATCCTGGAGGTCGCCGAGGTGCGGGAGTGCGTGATCACGCTGCCCGAGCTCTACGAGGTGCAGGAGGCGTTTCTCGCCTCCACCGCGCGGGAGGTCCACTCGATCTCCGCGGTCGACGACACCGAGTTCCCCGGACCCGGCCCGGTGACCGAGTCGACCGCCTCGGCGGTCGCCGAGCGCATCCACGCGCGCCTGCGCGGCTGAGCGCCCGTCCGCGGGCCGTGCGCGTCCTCACCGTCATCGGCAACCGGCCGCAGTTCGTCAAGGCGGCGGCGGTCTCGCCGCTGCTGCGCGACACCGGGGAGGAGGTGCTCGTCCACACCGGGCAGCACTTCGACGACCGGCTGTCGGCGATCTTCTTCTCCGAGCTCGGCATCCCCGCCCCCGACCGCGAGCTCGGCGTCGCCCTCGGGTCGGCGAGCTCTCAGACGGCGCGGATGCTCGAGGCGCTCGAGCCGGTGCTCGCGGAGCTCGCGCCCGATCTGGTGCTCGTCTACGGAGACACCAACTCGACGCTCGCCGGGACGCTGTGCGCCGCCCAGGCGGGGATCCCGGTCGCCCACGTCGAGGCGGGGATGCGCTCCTACGACATGACGATGCCCGAGGAGCTCAACCGGGTGCTGTGCGATCACGCCGCGTCGCTGCTGCTGTGCTCGGCGCCGGCGGCGGCGGCGAACCTCGCGCGCGAGAGCGTCACCGGGGAGGTGCGGGTGGTCGGTGACGTGATGGTCGACGTCGCCCTGCGCGTGCAGCCGCGGGCGCGGGAGCGCGTAGAGCTGGTGGCTGCGCGGGGCCTCGTTCCGGGGGACTACGTGCTCGCCACCGCCCACCGGGCGGGCAACGTCGATCGTCCGCAGCCGCTCGCGGAGCTCCTCGCGCTGCTGTGCGGGCTGGGGCTGCCGGTGCTCCTGCCGCTGCACCCCCGCACCGCGGCGCGCCTCGAGCAGTTCGGGCTGCGGTCGCGGCTCGACGCGTGTGCGTCGGTGACGGTGTGCGAGCCGCTCGGCTACCTCGAGCTCACCGCGCTGCTCTGTCACGCGCGGGCCGCGCTCACCGACTCCGGCGGGTTGCAGAAGGAGGCGTACCTCGCCGGCGTGCCGTGCATCACCCTGCGCGATCGCACCGAGTGGACCGAGACCGTGGACGCCGGCTGGAACACACTTGTCGGACTCTCCCTACCCGGTGCTCGCGCCGCTCTCGCCGCCGACCCGCCGATTGCTCGCCCCCCGCTGTACGGCGACGGTCATGCCGGTGAGCGGGTGCTCGAGGCGCTGCGGGCGTTTGCCGCGGGTTGAGCCGCTCAGCCGCCTCCGCTGACGGTCCCGCTGCCGCCGCCGCTACCGCCGCTCACCGTTCCGCTGCCGCCGCTC
>CAXTTD010000055.1:0-11501 GCA_964246945.1 uncultured Solirubrobacteraceae bacterium
CGGGGGCGCTCGGCCTGCGGGGCCGCGCCGCCCGCCGCGGAACGCGCGAGACGCTCGGTGCGGAGTGGATGCTCTTCCACGCGGTGGTCTGGCGCCGTCTGCTCGCGGCGAGCGCCCGCGAGCGACCCCGGCGCAGCCGGCGCCTGGACGCGGTCCCGCCGCCGTCACTCGCCCTCAAGCCCGCGAGCGTGCGGGTCGCCGGCGCCGCCGACGCGATCGCCGACAAGATCGCCCCGCTCGACCTCGCGGTCTCCGACCTCGAGCCCCCGCGGGTCAACCTGCTCATCCCCACCGTCGACCTCGCCCATTTCTTCGGGGGATACATCGGCAAGCTCAACCTCGCCGGGCGCCTGGCCGAGGCGGGGCGGCGGGTCCGCCTGATCACCACCGACCCGGTTGGTCCCCTGCCGCGTGACTGGCGGGCCCGGATCGAGGCCTACAGCGGCCTTGAAGGTCTGTTCGACAGGGTCGAGGTCGAGTTCGGCCGCGGACCCTCGCCGGTGCCGGTGAGTCCGGATGACCGGTTCGTTGCGAGCACCTGGTGGACGGCGCACATCGCCGATGCGGCGTGCCGGTCGCTCGGGCGCGAGCGGTTCGTCTATCTCATCCAGGAGTACGAGCCGTTCACCTTCCCCATGGGCACCTACGCGGCGCTCGCCGCCGGGAGCTACGACTTCCCCCACTACGCGGTGTTCTCCACCGAGCTCTTGCGCGAATGGTTTCGCCTGCGCCGGATCGGCGTGTTCGCCTCCGATCCGGAGGACGGGAACCGCCGGTCGGTCTCGTTTCAGAACGCGATCACCGACGTCCTCGCACCGACCGAGTCCGAGCTGGCCGGGCGCCCGACCCGCAAGCTGCTCTTCTACGCCCGGCCCGAGGAGCACGCGGCCCGAAACATGTTCGAGCTCGGCGTCCTCGCGCTGTCACGCTCGCTGGAGCGCGAGGCGTTCCTCGACGGGTGGGAGCTGTGGGGGATCGGCACCGTCGCCGAGGGCCGCACGGTGGCACTCGGGGGCGGCGCTGTCCTGCGGCTGCTGCCGCGTTCCGCGCAGGGCGAGTACGCGCGCCTGCTGCGCGAGCACGACGTCGGGCTCGCCCTCATGTACACGCCGCATCCGAGCCTCGTCCCGATCGAGATGGCCGCCGGGGGCCTGGTGACCGTCACCACCACCTTCGAGAACAAGACGGCGACCGCGATGGCGGCGATCTCGGAGAACCTGCTCGCGGTGGCGCCCACGATCGACGGGCTGGTCGCCGGTCTGCGCGCCGCGGTGGCGGCAGCCGGCGATCACCCCGCCCGGGTCCGCGGCAGCGACGTCGCCTGGAGCCGGGACTGGACGACCGCGTTCTCCGCGGAGCTGCTTGAGCGGGTCGGTGCCGCGCTGGAAGCCGGCTGACGGCCGCGCTACTGCGATCAGCGGGGGAAGCTGCGGGCGTCGACGGGGTCGAGGGCCTTGAGGTGCGCCGTGATCTCCCCGGGGTTCTCCAGTCTGCGGTCGATCACGGCGAGATCCAGCGCCAACATCCACGCGTTGAGGTCGTCCGGTTCGCTGCGGGTCGCCTGACCGATCAGCCGGCTGGCCTTTGAGTATTTCCGGCGCTCCAGCGCGAGCTGGGCGCGCAGCAGGTCCACCTCATCGCCCGGCTCGAGGAAGTCTGCCGAACGCAGCAGCGACAGCGTCCTATCACTCGCCGGTGTCGTGTTCCCCGCGTGATCGGCGATCAGGTTGGTGGCGCCGTCGAGCTCGTGCGCCTGACGGGCGCCGATGAAGAACCAGGCGACGGCGAGGATCGCGAGCATCACGAGTCCGCCCCGCAGCGCCCGCGTCATCTGGAGGTGCGGTTCATCGACGCCAACACTGGTCGCCGAGATTAGAGGTCCGCGCCCATGCCCGCGACCTCCGGGTGCCCGTGGGGCCGGGAGCAGGCACACTGCAGCACGTGTCTGGCCCCCGCGTCTCGGTCGTCATCCCTGTGTGGAACGGCCGGCGCTGGCTTGAGGGATGCCTCGGCTCGCTGGACTCCCAGACGCTCGCGCCCGCCCAGACGATCGTCGTCGACAACGGCTCGCGCGACGGCTCGGCCGAGTACGCGCGGCGGCTCGCGCCCGCGGCCACCGTCGTCGCCCTCGCGCAGAACACCGGCTTTGCCCGGGCCGCCAACCTGGGCATCGAGGCCGCCGACGGGGAGCTCGTCGCGCTGCTCAACACGGACGTGGTCCTCGCCCCCGACTTTATTGAGCGGATGTCCTCGGCACTGGTGGCCGACCCCGGGACCGGCTCGGTCGCCTGCAAGCTGCTCCAGCTCGACCGGCCCGGGGTCATCTACGACGCGGGCGACGTCCTGCGGAGGGACGGCGCCTGTGAGCAGCGCGGACGCTTCACCGCCGACGACGGGCGCTTCGACGAGCCGGGCGAGGTGTTCGGCGCGTGCGCGGGCGCAGCCATGTACCGACGCATCGCCGTCCGGGCGGTCGGCGGCTTCGACGAGCGCTACTTCGCCTACCTGGAGGACGTCGACCTCGCGCTGCGCCTGCGGCTGGCCGGCTGGGGGTGCCGGTATGAGCCCGTCGTCGCCTGGCATGCCGGGGAGGGGTCCTCCCACCAGCTGGCGGGCGGTCATCGCCGGCTCGTGGAACGCAACACGCTTGTGCTCGTCGCCAAGGCGTTTCCGCCGCGCTGGCTGCCGCTCGTCGCCTATCGCCAGCTCGGCTGGCTGTGGCACGCGTTCCGCGAGGGCACCGCGCTCGACTTCGCGCGCGGGATGGGTCAGGGGCTGCGGATGCTCCCGGCCGCCCTACGGTCCCGGAGCGAGCTGCTCGCGGAGACCCGGGTCAGCGTCGCCCAGGCGGTCCCGGCACGGCCGATCCGCGGCCCGACAGCCGAAGGCCACCGCTCCCGGCACGTGGCTGTGAGCCCGACGGGCACCGAGCCGCACCGTTAGCCTGACGGAGGAGGACGCTCCGCGGCTTACACTGCGCCTCGATGGCCGGTGGGGGATCGTCGCGCAGTCCGACCCGTCGCCTCGGCCCCACCCTGCTGGGAAGCAGCTGGGTCTGGGGCGCCCTCGTCGTCGTGCTCGGGTGGCGGGTCTCCCTCGCCGGTCCTCAGGCGGGCTTTGATCCATCGTGGAACACCGGTCTCTATATGGCGGCGCACGAGCATCTGCAGTTCGGGCGCCAGATCATGTACACGTACGGTCCGCTCGGATTCCTCGACTTCCCGCTGCTGGCCTATCCGGGGCTGTTCCGACTGGCCTGCCTCTATACGCTGATCGTCGATCTCACCCTGCTGACCGTGCTCATCTCGGCGCTGAAGCGGACGGTCGGCCACGTCGTGCCGGCGGCGGCGGTGAGCGTGCTGCTGTTCTCGGTACCGATGGATCCCACGATTGTGATCGTGGCCGTGGGCTCGATCGGCGCGCTGCAGGAACCCCCCACCTCGAGGCGGGGGTACCTGCTGGCGGCGGCGGCAGGCGCCATCACGGGGTTGGAGATCCTCGTGAAGTTCAACACCGGGGTGACGGTCGGCGCGATGTCCCTGGTGACGGTCCTCGCCCTGCCGGGGAAGCTGAGGACCGCCAGCGCCTACGTGGCGAGCGCAGTGGTCGTCTTTCTTGTGTTGTGGGTCGTCTCCGCGCAGAACCTCGGCAACCTCTGGGCGTTCTTCCACACGTCCCTCTCGGTGGTGTCGGGGTACTCCCAGGCGCTCGGCACCGAGCTTCCGGGTGAGCAGTGGCAGTACTGGCCCGCGTTGCTGCTGGGTGTGCTCGGGGTGTTCGCGGCGCTGCGGTCGGGCGGGCCGGACGAGCGCCCGCGCCGGACCGGGCTCGTCATCGTCTGGTGCGTCCTGTTCTACCTCGAGTTCAAGGAGGGGTTCGTCCGTCATGACGACCACTCATTCGCGTTCTTCGCGACCCTGCTCGGCGCGTTCGTCGGGTTCCGGTGGAGGCCGGGGCGACGCGACCTCGGTGTGGTGACCTGGCTGGTCTTCGTCCTCGCCTACTTCGCGGTCACCACGATCGATCCAATTGGCCTCATCCACGTGCGCTCCAGCGTCCGTCGCTTCTACGACGACGCGCGCGTCATCAAGAGTCCGTCCGCCCTCTCGGGCGACGTCCAGGCCGCCCGCCGGGCGCTCGCGGCGAGCTACGGATTCGACCGCCGCGACGAAGCTCTCGTGAGCGGGCAGCGAGTCGACGTCGAGCCCTGGGAGGACAGCCTGGCGTGGGCTTTCTCCCTGGACTGGTCACCCGCTCCGGAGTTTCAACCGTTCACGGCCTACACGACGCTGCTCGACTCTGCCAACGCCCGCGCCTTCTCGGCCCCGGACGGCCCCGAACGGATCGCGGCCCAGACGCCGCGAACGCATGACGGCCGCTATCCGGGCTTCGACGCGCCGGCTGCGACCCGGGCGATTCTCTGTCATTTCGTGCCGTTGCGCGTCACCTCGCAATGGGAGATCCTCGGTCGGGTCCCGAATCGATGCGGTCCCGCGCGACCGCTCTCCACGGCACGGGCGCCGCTCGGGGCGCCGGTCGCCGTCCCCCGCCCGCCGCGACCCAACGAGCTGGTCTTCGTGCGCGTCGACGGCGTTCAGGTCGCCGGACTCGAGGCGGTGCAGGCCGCGCTGTTCAAGTCGCGCAAACGGCACATCACCCTGGCCCGGAGGACCTACCGGCTCGTTCCGGGGACGGCCGGCGACGGCCTGCTGATCAGCGCCCCCCGCAGCGCCGACTACCCCGGCGCCTACCGCCTGGCTTCGGACGTGCACACGCTCTCGGCGGAGATCGGTGTGCGGTCACCCGGCCACGGAGTGGTCCACTATGCGTTCTTCTCGATGCGGATCACGCCGCGTCCGGCGCGCTGACGCCACCAGCGCCGCGTCAGCGCGAAGCCGCCCCACCTAATCCGACGCGCAGTCCGCCGGGTTCAGCCGGCCCGTGATCTCAAAGAGCACCGCGTACTCGACCGAACCGAGATACTGGCGCAGGATCGGGTGGGCGTCGGGGCTCGTCTGCGTCCAGCTCAGTGCCGGTACGCCGCGGACGCCGGCGAAGCCGATCGGGCTCACCACGACGTAATCGTAGTGGCCGGCGTTGACCGCCCGGCGCCACTGGGCGCAGCTCGAAGCGACCGCGAACCCGCGATGGGGCTGTGCCACGCCGATGAACTGGACACGGTTGGAGACGTTCTGCCCGATGAGCGGGTACTGCTCGAAGGCGCCGAACAGCCCGATGCGGACGCCGTGCACGTGTTGCGCCCACGCGTAGATCCGGGGCATCGGACCGGTGTTGCGGTACCGGTCGTGCTGATATGCGTCGGCGACAAACCAGCCGGCGATGGCGACCACCCCGGCGGCGAGCAGAGCCGAGCCGTATGCCCGCCCGCCCAGGGTCGGGATGCTGTGCCGCGAGCCCGAGGTCCACGGCCCGCCCAGCCGGTCGCGCCACAGCCAGGCCTCACCAGCGATCAGCACCACCGCGCCGACCGCCGCGCCGGCGAGCGCCGGTCCACCGTGGATCGCGGACGCGAACGGTGCGACCGGGAATCCGGAGCGCCACACCCCAGGATCAAGGACGGTGAAGAACACCGCCAGGGCCATGGCCAGCAGCCACACGAGGCCGACTGCGCGGCGGTGCAGGCCCGGGATGAGCGCGAGCAGGATGAGGCCGAGGGCAAGCGCCACGTCGACATAGCGCACGTTGTCGACGAAGAAGATCGGCGCCCCCGGAATGCCGAGCGTCTGCGGAGTGAACAGGAAGGCGATGCCGGAGATGAGCGCGAGCCCGCCGAGCAGTCCGAGTCGGGGATCGCGGCGCCCGCGCACCGTGGCCACGACCATTCCGGCGATCGAGCCGAGGATGAGCGCCCACCAGGCGAGTCCGAACGACTGCCGCAGACCCGGGATGTAGATGTCCTTCCAGATGTGGGCCTTGAACACGTACTGCCAGACCGTGTAGACGGGTGTGGTCGTCGGCGAGGGCAGCGACAGCGGCCCGAGGTGCGACAGGGACGGCAGCGGATTGTGGACCGCGACCCCGTCGCGCAGGTACCAGTAGCCGCCGCAGATGATGAGACCGGCCGCCCAGATCCCCGCGTGGCGCAGGCGGGCGCCGCGAGCGAGGATGGCGACCGCCCCGAGCCCGAGGACGATCGCCGGCACGATCATCGTGAACTTGGTCCCCAGGGCGAGTCCGGCGGCGATCGCGGCTACGGTGCTCGCCCCGGCGGTGAGCCGGCGGCCCGGCGCCGTGTCCCCGGGGCTCATCCCGTTGACGACGAGCGCGAGCGCCGCGAGCTGCAGCGCGAGGCAGACGACGTCGTCGTAGGCCCCGCCGGGCTGGGTGTCGACGAGCCCCGGCGTGACGAGCATAGGGATGCAGGCGAGCAGGCAGTGCGGCTCACGTCCCCACGGCCGTCCGATCGCCCACGCGCTTGCCAGTGCGGCGGTGCCCCAGCCGAGGTCGATCAGCGGCGAGAGCACATCGTTGCCGAACAGCACCATGCCGAACGCATGGACGAGCTCTGAGTTCGCGGGATAGAAGGCCGTGATCGCGTTGTTGTCGAAGTCCTGCAGGTGACGGATGTTGTGCAGCTGCACGAACCGCGCGGCGAACGGCAGGTGGTACCAGAGGGTGTCGACCGTCTCCATGCCGTGCCGGTAGGCGTAGACGGTCCAGCCGACCCAGGCGGCCGTGAACACGGCCACCGCGACAACGGCCACGCTGAGGACGAGGCGTCGCCGCGGATCGGCGGCGACAGTCCTGGCCGTCGCTCGGCCGGCGGGCGCGCTCCGTGCGCCGAGCAGCGCGGCGGCGACGCCGACCACGACGCAGCCGGCCACGACCCCGACACGGTCCAGCACGCCGATCACCCCGACGGCCTCCAGAGTCACGATGAGCAGCCCCAGGAAGACGACGCCGTCGGCGATCCCTGCCACCAGTCCCTCGTATCCAGGTGCAAGACGCCAGCGCAGCCGGCGCGAGCCGACGGCGAGCACGCCGGTGCAGACGGCGAGCAGGACGAGTCCTTCCACGTAGCGGCCGACCGACATCACCGCCGCCCTTCTCCGAACCCGCTCATTCGGGCGCGGACTCTAGTGGCCCCTCCGTGAGACCGGCCGGCACCGGCACGCTACGTTTCCGCAATGCGACTGCTCGTCACCGGCGGCGCCGGGTTCGTGGGCGGCAACGTCGCGGTCACGCTCGCCGCAACGCACCCCGACTGGCAGATCACGGCGCTTGACAACCTGCGCCGCCGGGGTTCGGAGCTGAACCTCTCGCGCCTGCGTGAGGCCGGGGTGGAGTTCGTCCACGGCGACGTCCGCAGCGTGGCCGACCTCCTGGACCTGCCCGGTCACGACGCGATCGTCGAGTGCTCGGCCGAGCCGTCGGTGATGGCGGGGATCGACGGCAGCCCCGACTACGTCGTCCAGTCCAACCTGATGGGCGCCTACCACTGCCTCGAGTACGCGCGCCGTCACGGCGCCCAGCTGATCTTCCTCTCGCCCAGCCGCGTCTATCCGATCGGGGAGCTTGGCGAATTGGCGCTCCTCGAGGAGGAACGACGCTTCGCCCTCGCCCCCGAGCAGCCGCTGCCCGGGGCCTCCGTCGCGGGAATTGCCGAGAACTTCCCGCTCGCCGGCGCGCGCACGATCTACGGGGCGACGAAGCTGGCCGCCGAGCTGCTGATCGAGGAGTACCGGGCCAGCTATGAGATCCCTGCGGTGATCAACCGCTGCGGGGTGATCGCGGGACCCTGGCAGATGGGGAAGGTCGACCAGGGCGTGTTCACCTACTGGATGCTCGCCCACCATTTTCGGCGCCCGCTGCGTTACGTCGGCTATGGCGGCGAGGGAAAGCAGGTGCGCGATCTACTGCACGTGCATGATCTCATCGAGTTGCTCGACGACCAGCTCGTCCGGCCGGCTCATTGGGATGGACACGTCGTCAACGTCGGCGGCGGTCTGGGGTGCAGCCTTTCGCTGCGCGAGACCACGGCCCTCTGTCAGGAGATCACCGGCAACACGGTCGAGATCGCGTCCGAGCCGGAGGACCGCGTCGGCGACGTGCCGCTCTACGTCTCGGACTGCGGGCGGGTGAGCGGCCTTACGGCGTGGCGCCCGCGGCGTAGCGCGACCGAGGTGCTCGCCGACACCCACCGATGGATCACCGATAACGAGGCCGCGATCCTCGCCACATTGTGAGCCGCGCTGCCAAGCGCCGCTCGATGAGAAACCGCCGCGCACCCCGCTGGACCGGATTCAAGTGTTAGGGAGAGGTTCAGCGCGCGCTCGGCTGACGGGCGGCACTTCCCATTCGGGCGCGTTCGTGGTTGACTGACCGCGAATGGCGAGGGCGATCGTCACGGGGTCTGGGGGGCTCATTGGCTCCGAGTCGGTCCGCCATCTGGTCGAGGCGGGCGACGAGGTCGTGGGCATTGAGAACGACATGCGCTCGTCGTTCTTCGGTCCCGCGGCGTCCACCGCCGCGCCCACCGAGCGGCTCGTCGAGCGCTACGAGGGGTCCTTTCGGTCGCTGGAGCTCGATATCCGTGACGCCGAGGGCATCGAGCGCGCGTTCGCCGAGTATGCCTCCGACCTCGAGCTGGTCATCCACACCGCGGCGCAACCCTCGCATGACTGGGCCGCGTCAGATCCCCAGACCGATTTCGGGGTCAATGCCGGCGGCACGCTGAACCTGCTGGAGGCAACCCGGCACCACGCGCCCGGGGCCACGTTCATCTTCTGCTCGACCAACAAGGTCTACGGCGACACCCCCAACGATCTGCCCCTGATCGATGCCGGCGGCCGCCTCGAGCTTCCCGAGGATCACCGATACTTCCGGGGGATCGACACCTCGATGTCGATCGACACCTCGACGCATTCGCTGTTCGGCGTGTCCAAGGCGGCCGCCGATCTGCTTGTCCAGGAGTACGGACGCTATTTCGGCATGCCCACGGTGTGCTTCCGCGGTGGCTGCCTGACCGGTCCCAACCACGCCGGCGCACGGCTGCACGGGTTTCTCTCCTACCTGATGCGCTGCACCGTCACCGGTGAGCCCTACACCGTCTACGGCTACGAGGGCAAGCAGGTGCGTGACAACGTGCACTCCGCCGATCTGGTGGCGGCATTCGCCGCCTTTCACGCTGCCCCCCGCAGCGGAGCGGTGTACAACATCGGCGGCGGACGCTCGAGCAACTGCTCGATGCTGGAGGCGATCGAGCTCTGTCAGTCGATCGCCGGGCGTGAGCTGCGGTGGGATCTCGGAGTCGAGAATCGCATCGGTGATCACCGCTGGTGGATCTCCGATCTCGAGCCGTTCCGTGGCGACTACCCGGGCTGGAACATCACCCACGACGTCGAGGCGATACTGCGCGAGATCTTTGAGAGCAACGTCGAAATGTGGACCGCATCGGTATGAAGCTCTCCGTCGTCATTCCCGCCCACGACGAGGCCGAGTCGATCGGCCTGACGCTCGATGCGCTCACCACCGAGCTACAGCTTCATGAGATCGACTACGAAATCATCGTCGTCGACGACGCGAGCTCCGACGGGACCGGCGACCTCGTCAAGACGATCGGCGATCGCGATCCGCGCGTGCGCTGTTTGCGCTCATCAAAGCCTCCCGGATTCGGCTACGCGGTGCGCTCCGGTCTGGAGGCCTACACCGGAGACGCCGTGGCCATCATGATGGCCGACCTCTCGGATGCGCCCGAGGACCTGATCAGCTACTACCGGGTGCTCGAGCAGGGCTATGACTGCGCCTTCGGAACCCGGTTCGATCGCGGCGGGCACACCTACGACTATCCGTTGTTCAAACTTGTGCTCAACCGGATGGCCAACGGCTTCATCCGCGTGCTGTTCAGACACGGCTACAGCGACACGACTAACGCGTTCAAGGCCTACCGTCGCTACGTCATCGACCAAGCCCAGCCACTGCTCTCCAATCACTTCAACCTCACGGTCGAGCTGCCCCTCAAGGCGGTGGCGCGGGGGTATGACTTCGGCGTTGTGCCCATCAGCTGGACGAACCGCCGCTTCGGCACGTCCAAGCTGAAGATCCAGGAGATGGGCAGCCGCTATGCGTTCATCGTGCTCTACGTGTGGCTGGAGCAGCTGCTGTCCCGGGGTGACTACGTGCGCCCGGATCTCGACGGTGCAAGTGCGAGAGTACTGCGCGAGCGCTGGGTTCAGACCGGATCCTCGCCGAGGGATGGCGAGCGGACCCAGCCGGACGAGCGGAAGGGCGCCCGGCGCCTCGCTCGGCGCTGA
The DNA here is from genome assembly GCA_964246945.1 of uncultured Solirubrobacteraceae bacterium. Classification (GTDB taxonomy): domain Bacteria; phylum Actinomycetota; class Thermoleophilia; order Solirubrobacterales; family Solirubrobacteraceae; genus Palsa-465. Next base: position 10,275 of record CAXTTD010000055.1, read on the forward strand.
GGGTCAAGTCCCGGGCGACGTCATCCGGTGAACCTGGGGCGGTCCCGCTCCGCGAGCGCATCGATCTCTCGAGCGCGGACTCCGCTGATCAGACCATCCCTCGGCGGGCTCGTCTGCGCGGCACTTCCGTGTCTCCTGGCGGTGATCCTGTTCGCGCCCTCGACCATCGGCGACAAGGTCCTGTCGGCGAGTGACATCCCGACGCTCGCCGCCCCCTATCCGGCCCAGCCGGCCGGTACGCGTGCCGCCAACCCGCTGCAGTACGACGCCGCGTATGAGTTCGAACCCGACGGGCTCGTCGTTCGTCAGGCGCTGCGACACCTGCATCTGCCGACGTGGACCCCCCTGATCGGGGCGGGTACTCCCCTGCTCGCCCAGCAGCAGAGCGCGCCGCTGTATCCGCTTACCTGGCTGGACGCGATCTTCCCCTACTTCGGCGCGCTCGTGTGGATCGCGGTGCTCAAGCTCGCTCTGGCGGCGTTGGGAACCTTCCTGTTTGCCCGGCTCCTCGAGCTGCGGCGCGGTCCGGCGCTACTGGCGGCAATCGCCTTCGCGTTCGGCAGCTACCTGATCGACTGGCTGGGGCATCCCCACGACAACGCCTACATCCTGCTTCCCTGGTTGCTGATCTCGGTTGAGCTCATCTGGCGCAGGACCCGGGTGCGGGATGCCGCGGGCTGTGCGGCGCTGATCGGGCTCGCGTGCCTCGGGGGCCAGCCGGAGGCCGCAGTCATCGTTCTGCTCAGCGCGGGCGCGTGGGCGCTGTTTCGCCTGGCGACGGTGCGGCCGCGGGTCGGGTCCTCCCTGCGTCGGGTGATCCTCTTCGGGGCCGGCGCGCTCGTCGGTCTGGCGGTCGGGGCGGTCATGCTGCTCCCGCTCCGTGAGATCGCCCGCCTCACGCCGGGTTATTCACGCAGTCTCCCGGGCTTGTCCCGCCGATCCCTCACCAGCTTCCTGTTCCCGGATTGGTGGGGCCTGCCCCAGGTCGGATCCCAGGCGAGCGGACCGCTCAACTTCGCCGAGCGCACCGCCTACGTCGGGGTGCTGCCGCTGCTGCTCGCCGTCGCCGGGTTCTTCGGACGCCGTCCCCGCGCTGAGCAGCTCTTCTTCGCCGTCGCCGGGCTCGTCACGCTCGTCGTCGCAGTGCGCTTCGGCGCCCTCGCCCAGGTGCTCGACCACGACATCCCCGTCCTGGACAGCATCGACCTCAGTCGGGTTCTCATCATC
>CAXTTD010000055.1:11511-12027 GCA_964246945.1 uncultured Solirubrobacteraceae bacterium
CGCCGGCGTCGGGTGCGAGGCGTTGCTCTCGACGGACGCGGCGCATCGGCGTCGCATGGCGATCGTCGCCGGCGTGGTCGCGGTCGCGCCCGTCCTGATCCTGCTCGTCGTGCACCACTCGTGGCTACACGGCCTCCGGCCCGTCGTTCACCACTTGGTCGACCGCGGCCTCGCGCTCACCCCAGATCAGCTCGCGCTCTCCTCGATGCTGCGCTGGCTCGTCGTGGGGCTTGTCGGCTGCGGGCTCATCCTCTTCCTCGTCCGCTGGCCGGGCCGGCGCGTGACCGTCGCGGCCATGGTTGCCCTGACCACGGTGGACCTCATGGGGATGGGGTGGGGGTACAACCCGTCGATCTCGCACCGGGAGGCTGATCCGCCAATGCCGGCCGCAGTCGCGGTGATGAAACGCCTGACGGCCGGCGGCGGGCGGGCGACGGGAATCGGGGTCATGGCGCCCGAGACCGCCTCGCGCTGGGGCCTCGCCGCCCCGCGCGTCCACGAGGACCCGCACGTCCG
>CAXTTD010000056.1:0-6593 GCA_964246945.1 uncultured Solirubrobacteraceae bacterium
GAGCAGCGCGGTCGCCATGCGGGCGAGAGCCTCGGCGGAGCGGGGGGGCTCCACGGCGCCGGTCCGCGCCTCCCGAGCGGCGTCGGCGACGCCGGTGATGCCACCGGCGATGGACCCCGAGCCGGTGGCTGCCTCCCCGACGCTGCGGGCGATCTCGTTCGTGGTCACCGCCTGCTCTTCGACGGCGGAGGCGATCATCGACTGGATGTCGTTGATCTGATGGATCGTCGAGGTGACCTCGGCGATGGCGCGGATCGCCTCTCGGGTGTCGGCCTGGATCCCGGCGATCGTGTGCTCGATCTTTTCGCTGGAGCGGGTGGTGTCGCGCGCGAGCTCCTTGACCTCGGAGGCCACAACCGCGAACCCTTTGCCGGCGTCGCCGGCCCGCGCGGCTTCGATCGTCGCGTTGAGCGCGAGCAGGTTCGTCTGCTTGGCGATCGAGCCGATGAACTTGATCACCTCGTCGATCTCCGCCGAGCTGTCGCCGAGCCGCGCGACGAGCGCGTTGGTGGTCTCGGCGCCGGCCACCGCCTCGGTGGCGACCCGGGCGGCCTCGGCCGCCTGCCGGGCGATCTCGGTGATGCTGGCGCCCATCTCCTCGGTGCCGGCGGAGACCGTTTGCACGCTCGCCGACACCTGCTCGGCGGCCGCGGAGACGCTGCCGGCGCGGTCGGCGGTGCTCTCCGCCGAGGAGGTCATGTGCTGGGAGACCGCCGAGAGCTGCACCGACGCGGAGGAGAGCGTCACCGAGGTGCGGGCGATCCCGTCGACCATCTCGCTCATCCGCGCGCGCATGCGGTTCAGCGCCACGGCCATCTGGCCCACCTCGTCGGGGGAGGTCGAGGCGCCGGCGCGCAGGTCGCCGGACTCGACGGCGCTCAAGACGCCGATCAGCTCGTTGACACTGCCGACCATCGAGCGGAAGAAGCCGACGAACAGCCAGGCGGCGATGAGCAGCACGATCGCGGCGATCAGCTCGACGGTGCGCTCGTTGGAGCGGAAGCCGTCGATGTGGGACTCAAGCGCCGAGTCGAGCTGCGGCGAGGTTGCGGCAGCGAGGGCCAGCGCGTCGCGGCGGACCGCCGCGCCTGGATCGCCGGCCAGGCTCGCGCGTGAGGCCACCGCCGAGCCGAGCTCACGCGACAGCGCCGCGGTCGAGCTCTCAAGCGTTGCCAGCGCGCTGTTGGCCGCGCCCAGCGGCAGGCCGTGGGAGCTGGCGGTCGCCTTCTGCAGGTCGGTGGACAACCCCGAGAGCGTCGCCTCCAGCTGGCCGTCGGCGATCGCGATGCGGTCGCGGTGGGCCGCCGCATCGCTCACCGCGAGGCCGGCACCGAGCTGGCTCTGGGCCAGCAGCGACGGGATCTTCACCGTCACCGCATCCTGCAGGTAATACGTGTTGAGCACCGGGTCGAGCGTTAGCTTGGACTGATCGGCGACGGTGGCGATCAGGCTCACCAGGCTCGCCCGCACCGTCGACCACCCCGAGGCGGCGCCCGCACCCGCCGAGCCGCTCGTGGCGGCGACGATCTCGCTCTTCACCGCGCCCCAGGGGCCGCTGACCCGGATCCGGGGGGTCGCCGCCAGCGCGGCGTCGACGCGCCCGACGGCGGCCGTGACCGCCGAGTCAGGCGCCGTCCGGCCCGCGGCGGAGGCGGCGCTCGCCGCGTCGACGGCGCCGAGCAGACGGGTCATCGGATCCACGACGGCGACCCCGGCACGCTCGCCGACGGCGAAGTTCGCCTGGCTGTCCTGAGCGTCGATGTAGCTGCGACCCACGACGACGAACGGGGTGACCAGCAGCAGGGCGATGAGGATGAACTTCTGGGGGAGCTTGAGCCGCCGCATGAGCGCCTCGGAGGGACCGAACAGAGCGCGTCCCGTCCCACTGAGCGCCCGGCGACCGGTGGTGGGAGAGGTGGTGGTGGTGCCGTTCACCCTCCGATGATCGGCACCCTCCGAGGAACACTTGATACTCCCGACGGCCAGAACGTCCAGAACCGGACGGCCGCGCTCATGGCCGAACCGGCCAGCCGGAGCCCGCGGCGCTCAAGGTCGACCGCGCTCAGAACAGCGGGTCCTGCCCACGGATACGCTCGCCGCGGTGCTCGCCGGGAACCCGCGTGCCGAGGACCTCGGCGAGCTCGGCGGCGATCGCCGCCTCCGAGCGGGACGCGACCAGCGGCTCCTCGATCCCCTCGACGTGGACGAGCGTGCGCCGGCCGTCGCCCCGGTCGGGACCCTCCAGGGGAACCAGCGCGTACACCCGGTCGGCGCGCACGTACTTGCCGTAGCCGAGGGGGACCAGGGGCGTGATAGACCGCGCCATCGCCGGCGGATGCTACGGGCTCGCTCAGTCGAGGACGAGCGCGAGCCGGCGCTCGAGCACGCCGGCGAGCACTTCGCGGACCGGACCGGGCTCGAAGCGCTCGACGAGCGCGGACAGGAAGCCCTCGATCACGAGCTGCTTGGCGACCTCTTCGCGCAGGCCCCGCGAGCGCAGGTAGAACAGCTGCTCGGGATCGACCTGGGCGACCGCCGCTGCGTGGGTGCAGCGAACGTCGTTGGCCTGGATCTCGAGGCCGGGAATCGCGTCGGCGTGAGCGCGCTTGGAGAGCAAGAGGTTGCGCGACTCCTGGAAGGCGTCGGTCTTCTGGGCGTCGGGGTCGACGATGATGTTGCCCTTCCACACCGCGCTCGAGCGGCCCTGCAGGACGCCGCGGAAGGCAAGGTCCGAGGTCGTGTTGGGCGCGGCGTGCTCCTGGGTGGTGTCAAAATCGATGTGCTGCTTGCCCCGGGTCGCGTAGGCGCCGGTGACCCGGGCGTCGGCGCCCTCGCCGCCCAGGCGGGTCTGCATCCGCACGTGGCCGCGCGCGGAGCCAAAGCCGAGCGCCACCCAGTCGAGGCGGCCGTCGCGGCCGACCTGCGCCCGCTGGGCGCCGAAGATCCACGAGCGCTCGGACAGGTTCTGGCCGCACACGTAGCGCAGCCTCGCGTTCTCCCCGATGACGAGCTCGGTGACGACGTTGAACACGCCGTCGAGATCCTCCTCGGCGGACAGAAGCTGCTCCCACACCTCGACCTCAGCGCCGTCCTCGACGACGATCAGCGTGCGCTGGTTGGCCATGGTGGCGCTCTGCGCCTGGACGGCCTGCAGCGAGATCGGCGACTCCACGGCGACGCCGCGGGGCACGTGGACCAGCGTGGTCGCCTGCGCGCTCGCGCCGTTGAGAGCGACGAACGCGTCGTCGGAGTCGGCGACCAGCGAGCCCAGGTGGCGCTGGACGACCTCGCTCGGCCCGTCGGCGAAGGGCCCGACGTAGACCCCGTCGGGCAGCGCCGCTCGCGCGTCGAGCTCACCGAACAGCGCCCGCTCGGGGTCCGCCGCCGCCTCGGGCGCCGCGGCCGGGTAGGCCGCGAGGTCGAGATCGGAGATGTCGGTGAACTCCCAGCCCGCGCGACCCTTGAACTGCGGGATCTCGATGGCGGGCGCGCTAGCCAATGGAGCCTTCCATCTGCAGCTCGATCAGCCGGTTCATCTCCACCGCGTACTCCATCGGCAGCTCCTTGGTGATCGGCTCGATGAAGCCGTTGACGATCAGCTTGGAGGCCTCCTCCTCGGAGATGCCGTGCGACATCAGGTAGAAGAGCTGATCATCGCCGACCTTGGAGACGGTCGCCTCGTGGCCGACGTTGACGTCGTCCTCGGAGATCCGGATCGTCGGGTAGGTGTCCGAGCGGGACGCCTCGTCGAGCAGCAGCGCGTCGCAGACGACCTTCGAGCGGGCGCCGTGGGCGCCCTTGGCGATCTCCAGCAGGCCCCGGTAGGAGCCGCGCCCGCCGTCCTTTGAGATCGACTTGGCGAAGATGTTCGAGGTCGTGTGAGGCGCGGCATGGACGATCTTGCCGCCCGCGTCCTGGTGCTGGTCGGCGCCGGCGAACGCGATCGAGAGGATCTCCCCGTGGGCGCGCTCGCCCATCAGGTACACCGACGGGTACTTCATGGTGAGCTTGGAGCCGAGGTTGCAGTCGACCCACTCCACCGTCGCGTCGGTCTCGGCGATCGCGCGCTTGGTGACGAGGTTGAACACGTTGGTCGACCAGTTCTGGACCGTGGTGTAACGGATCCGCGCGCCCGGCTTGGCGACCAGCTCGACGACCGCGGAGTGCAGCGAGTTCGACGAGTAGGTCGGCGCCGTGCAGCCCTCGACGTAGTGCACGTAGGAGCCCTCGTCGGCGATGATCAGCGTGCGCTCGAACTGGCCCATCGACTCGGTGTTGATCCGGAAGTAGGCCTGCAGCGGCATCTCGACGTGGACGCCCGGGGGGACGTAGACGAACGAGCCGCCCGACCACACCGCCGAGTTGAGCGCGGCGAGCTTGTTGTCGTTGGGCGGGATGATGGTCGCGAAGTACTCGCGCAACAGATCCTCGTGCTCGCGCAGCGCGGTGTCCATGTCGGTGAAGATCACGCCCTGCGCCTCGAGCTGCTCGTTGACCTGGTGGTAGACGACCTCGGACTCGTACTGGGCGCCGACCCCGGAGAGGAACTTGCGCTCGGCCTCGGGGATCCCGAGCCGGTCGAACGTCTTCTTGACGTCCTCGGGCACGTCGTCCCAGGAGCGCTCGGAGCGCTCGGAGGCACGCACGAAGTAGTGGATGTCGTCGAAGTCGACCTCGGCGAGCATTGGCGAGCCCCACGTCGGCATCGGGCGCGCCAGGAAGTAGTCGAGCGCCTTGAGCCGGAAGTCACGCATCCACTGCGGCTCGGACTTGAACTCCGAGATCTTCGCCACCAGTTCCGCGGTGAGCCCCTTGGGCGCCTTGTACAGGTAGTTCTCGGCGTCGTGGAAGCCGTAGCGCTCGGTGTAGTCGGCGTTGATGCCGCGCAGCTTCTCGTTCTCGGTGAGAACGGGCACCGGCGCGGTCTCGGTCACAGTGTCGGGAGTCGCCATCACTCCACCTCCAGCTTGATCGTGTCGTCCTCGATGATGACCGGGAACGTGTCTACGGGAACGTATGCGGGCAGGGTCTTCGGCTTGCCGGTGCTCACGTCGAAGCGTGAGCCGTGGCGCGGGCACTCGATCGTGCACGTCGCCTCGTCGAACTCGCCCTCGACGAGCGGCCCGTCGTCGTGGGAGCAGCGGTCCTCGATCGCGTACACCGTGCCGCTGCAGTTGAACACGCCGATCTCGAGATCTTCCCACGTGAACAGCCGTTTGCCACCGGGGGCGAGCTCGGAGAGCGGGCAGATGTCGATGAGCGGAGACACGTGTGAGATAAAACCTAGCGGGGCGATCGGATTTCTCGTCCGAGTCTAGTACGCGCCACCCGCGGCGGGGGCCGCGCTTTCAGCGTTCCGCAGCGCTCGGCTCGGCCCCGTAGAGCTCCGTCTCGGAGACCGCCGCCGGGGCGGGCTCCCCGGCCGCTCCCGCGCGCGTGCGCGAGGAGAACATCTGACCCCGGGCGACGTGCGTCGGCGCGAATGCCGACAGGCCCGGGGCGATCCCGACGTCGTCGTAGATCGCGTCGATCCCGCCGCGCATGAAGTACGCCTCGTGCCAGAAGCCGGTGCCCCCGGTGTCGCGCATGAAGTTCAACCACCACTCGCGGTGGGGCGCCGAGCGCGTCCAGTGCTCGAGGCTGTCGAGGTCGCGCCAGTACTGGCGGATGCCGACGTGCGGCGGGCGCAGGGACCACACGAAGAGCTCGTGATGCAGCAGACCGTCGGGTCGCTCCCCCGCCGAGGCCTCGATCTGGGGTCCGAGGCCCAACAGCGTCTTCAGCCCGACGAGCCGCCGCACCCGCATCCCGAGCAGGATCATCACCAGGTCCGGATGCTTGGAGAGGTCGGGGGTGAGGCGCTCGACGCGGGCCACGGGCGGGATGGTCCCAGAGCGGGAGCTGGCCGTCCAGGTCCGCTCGTCATACCTGGTGGACGTAGAAGCGTCCCTGCCGCACCCCGTCGAGCCCAAGCTCGGTGACCGCCTCGGCGACGCCCGGAAAATTCGGGCTCGCGTAGTCGTCGAAGACGATCAGCGACCCGGGCATGAGCAGCGGCCGCCACGCCAGAACCTCGGCGAGCGTCTCCTCGCGCTCGTGGGAGCTGTCGATGTAAAGCAGCGACACCGGGCGCGGTCCCGAGGCCCCCGGCGCGGTGACGAACTCGATGCGGGCGCGAACCTCGTCGCCGACCAGCGCGAGGTAGCGCTCGCGGGCGGCGCGCCGCTCGGGGTCGAAGGTGACCACCCGCCGCCCCGGCCGGGTCGAGCGCGAGCGCGGTCGCCGTCCACGCGTGCGCGGTCCCGAGCTCCGCTACCACCTCGCCCGCCCCGGCGAGTGCGATCAGACGCCGCAGATCGGCCGGTGGCAGCGAGGAGACGATCGCGAATAGGTCACCCGCGCGCCGAGCGCGCAGGACGAACCATGCGACTCGCGGGGGCAGGCCGCGCATCGCGAGCGCTTCGCGCAGCTCGATCCGCGTCACCGAGACAGCCGCCCGCCCGGCCACCGCGGCCCTCAGACGCCGTCGCCAGCGGAGGCGTCGCTCTCCGGCGGGGGGGGGGGCCCCCCCCCCGCCCGGGCCCGGCCGGGGG
>CAXTTD010000056.1:6603-11065 GCA_964246945.1 uncultured Solirubrobacteraceae bacterium
GGCCCCCGCGCCCCCCCGCCCCCGGCCCCCGCGGCGGGGGCGCTCCCCGGCGGCGCGGGCCCCCCGCCCGCGGCCTGGCCGAGCGAGGCGCTCTTGATCACCTTCAGCGACAGCAGCGCGCACTTCAAGCGCGTCGCCGAGATGTCGATCCCGAGCAGATCGAGCACGAAGCGCCGGTCGAGTGCCATCACGTCGGCGACGGTCATGCCCTTCACCTCGTCGGAGGTCATCGAGGCCGCCGCCTGGGAGATCGCACAGCCGTGGCCCTCGAAGCGCAGGTCGGCGATGCGCCCGTCCTCGCCGACGGCGAGCTTCACCGTGAGCTCGTCCCCACACAGCGGGTTCATGTCGTGGAACTCGAGGTCGACGTGCTCGAGCGCCGGGGCGGGCGGGCTCCAGTTGTGCGGCCGCTTGTAGTGCTCGAGGATGTTCTCCCGGTACATGTCGTCCATGGTGGTTCTCACGTTAGCGGCGGGCCTGCGAGGCAACCGTGGACAGACCGTCCAGGACGACATCGAGCAGGCGCTCGGAGCCCAGCGGCCACTCCTCGCTGGCCCGACCCGACCACAAGAACGAGCAGAGCCGCAGCACGTCACCGGCATCGACGTCGTCCCGGAGCTCCCCCGCTGCCTGCCCTGCCGTGACGAGCGCGCCGAGGGCATCCAGGACGGGCGCCCGCCAGCGATCGGACAGCGAGTCGCCGGTGGCCGGCTGCGCCACCTGGGCGAGGCCGCGCTTGACCGGTCCGTAGGCGGCCAACCGAGCCAGCCAGCAACGCAGCGCCTCGCGAGGCGGATGGGCGGCGAGCAGCTCGGGCGCACTCTGCACCAGTCCGGTCACGTCCGCCTCGTAGACGGCGAGCAGCAGGTCAGCGCGCGTGGGGAAGTGGCGGTAGAGCGTGCCCTGGCCGACGCCCGCCGCACGGGCAATCCCGTGCAGCGAGACCGCGTCGGCGTCGGCGGCGGCTCCAAAGGCCGTACGCGCGGCGTCGAGCAGCCGCGTCCGGTTGCGCTCCGCGTCGGCTCGCGGGGAACGGACCCGCGATGCGTGCTGCGCCCGCGGGCTCACCGCTTCACGCCCACGGCCGGGTTAGAAGCGGACAGCTGTCCGCTACAGTGGCATCATTAGCGGACATGTGTCCGGATCAATCTACCTGAGGGAGGACCCGATGACCAACGACGACAAGGTGGTGGCAATCACCGGGGCGAGCCGCGGCATCGGCGCCGCGACGGCTCGACGGCTCGCGCAGGACGGCGCCCGGGTTGTGCTCGGCGGCCGCGACGAGGCTGCTCTGGGCGCGGTGGTCGACGCGATCGCGGCGGCGGGCGGGACCAGCGTGAGCCGCCGCTGTGACGTCGCCCGCGCCGAGGATCTGCGCGGGCTCGTCGCCTGCGCGACCGAGCGCTTCGGACGCCTCGACGCGCTCATCGCGAACGCCGGGGTCGCCTATACCGGGCCGATCGCCGAGGGCTCGCTCGCGGACTGGGACACGATGATCGACGTCAACCTGCGCGGCGTGCTGCACGGCGTCGCCGCCGCGCTGCCGGTGTTCCGCGACCAGGGCACGGGCCACTTCGTCACCGTCACCTCGACCTCGGCGACCAAGTGGATCCCCGGTCAGGCGGTGTACGCCGCGTCCAAGGCGGGCGCCCGCGCGGTCTGCGAGGTGCTGCGCCAGGAGCTCGTCCCGGAGATCCGCTGCACGATGGTGAGTCCGGGGTTCACCGCCACCGACTTCATCGAGTCCACTCGCGATTCCGCGGCGCTCGCCGCCGCCCGCGAGCGGCGGGACGCGATCGCGATGCCGCCGACCGCGGGGGCGGAGACGAGCGCCTGGGCGCTCGCCCAGCCGGCCGCGGTCGACGTCGGCGAGATCGTCGTGCGCTCCACCGCCCAGGCCGGAAGCCGGCGGCCGGCTCGCCCGCGGTGGTGGGCGCGGGCGCGGAGGCGCGCCGCATCAGCCCACCGCGGCAGCCAGCGCCGGGCGCGACTACAGCTGCAGGACCCGCGCGACCGTCGCGAGGCCCTCGAGGAGCCGGTCGGTGTCCTCGGTTGTCGAGAACGCGGAGTAGGAGGCGCGGGTGGTCGCGGTCGCTCCGAGGCGGCGCATCAGCGGCTGGGCGCAGTGGTGACCGGTGCGCACGCACACGCCATCGCGACCAAGAATCTCGCCGACATCGTGGGGGTGGGCGCCGTCGATCACGAACGAGACCAGCGCGCCCCGGTCGGCGGGCTCCGCGGGGCCGTGCAGGGTGATCCCGGGGACGGCGGCGAGGCGCGGCAGGGCGTCGGCCATGAGCGCCCGCTCGTGCGCGCGGATCCGCTCCAGGCCGATCCCGGTCACCCAATCGACGGCGGCACCGAGCCCGATCGCCTCGGCGATCTGAGAGGTCCCGCCCTCGAACTTCCAGGGCAGGTCGGTCCACGTCGACTCGGTCTCGCCGACGGTGCGGATCATGTGCCCACCGCCCATGAACGGCGGCATCGCCTCGAGCAGCTCGCGACGCCCGTGGAGCACCCCGATCCCGGTCGGGCCGTAGAGCTTGTGCCCGGTCCACGCGTAGAAGTCGGCGTCGAGCTCGCGCAGGTCGAGGGGGATCTGGGGGACGGCCTGGGCCCCGTCGACGAGCACCACGGCGCCGACCGCGTGGGCCCGGCGTACGACCTCGGCAACCGGAAAGATGGTGCCCAGCACGTTGGAGACGTGGGCGAGGGCGACGAGCTTCGGGCCGCGGGCGAGCAGCGTGTCGAGCGCGTCGAGGTCGAGACGGCCCGCGTCGTCGACGCGCACGTAGGCGAGCTCAGCTCCGACGTCGGCGGCGAGCAGCTGCCAGGGGACGATGTTGGAGTGGTGCTCGGCCTCGGTGAGCACGATGAGGTCGCCGGCGCCGACGTTGCGCCGACCCCAGGTGTAGGCGACGAGGTTGATCGAGGCGGTGTCGTTGGCGGTGAAGATCGTCTCCTCGATCGTCGACCCCATGAAGCCCGCGATGCGCTCGCGGGCGCCCTCGAAGGCGTCGGTCGCCTCCACGGCGAGCGGGTAGACGCCGCGATGCACCGACGCCCGCGAGTCGCGGTAGTAGGCGTCCATCGCGTCGATCACCGACTGGGGGGTGAGCGAGGTGGCGGCCGAGTCCAGGTAGACGACCGAGCGTCCGCCGAACTCGCGCTCGAGGACCGGGAACTGGGACCGCAGGGCGCCGAGATCGACAGCGTCGCTTGTGGCCTCGCTGACGGTGGGCGCGGTCACGAGGCGACCGTCTCGGGCTCCCCGAGCGACTCGATGATCGGCCCGTAGCCAGTGGCCTCGATCTCGTCCACCAGATCCGGGCCGCCCGCCTTGACGATCCGTCCGTGGTAGAGGATCGACACCCGCGTGGGGGTCACCAGGCGCAGGATGCGCTGGTAGTGGGTGATGATGAGCACGCCCATGTCCTGCTCGGCGTGGGCGGCAACCGAGTTCACGCCCGCGGCGACGACCTTGAGCGCGTCGACGTCGAGGCCCGAGTCGGTCTCGTCGAGGATCGCGAGGCGCGGCTTCTGGAGCGCGAGCTGGAGGATCTCCATGCGCTTCTTCTCCCCGCCGGAGAAGCCCTCGTTGAGGTAGCGCCGGGAGAAGTCCTCGGGCACGTTGGTGAGGGCCATCGCGGTCTTCACTGTGGCAGCGAAGTCGCGCAGCGACACCGGCTCCTCGCCGTGGGCATCGCGGTGGGCGTTCATCACGGTGCGCAGATACTTGGTGACGGTCACGCCGGGCACCGAAACCGGGTACTGGAAGGCCATGAACAGGCCCATGCGGGCCCGCTCGTCGGTGTCGGCCTCGGTGATGTCCTCACCGTCCCAGACGATCCGGCCCTCGGTCACCTCGAGGCCGGGGTGACCCATGATGACGTTGGCCATCGTCGACTTGCCCGAGCCGTTGGGCCCCATGATGGCGTGGATCTCGCCCGCGGAGACGGTGAGGTCGAGACCCCGCAGGATCTCCTTATCCCCGGCGCGGGCGTGCAGGTTCTTGATCTCGAGGTCGGGCATGCGCGTCAGCTTTCGGTATCGAAGGGGGCGTCAATCAGGGGTGGCCGCGAGCGGCACCACGTCGGTGGGGCCGGCGAAGCGCACGAGCTCGGCGAGCGTCGTGGTCTGCAGGGAGCGGACGATCCCGCTCTGCACCCGGGTCCACAGCAGCTTGGTCGCGCATCCGCGACCGCCGTCGGGCTCGTGGGAGCAGAGGACCCGCTCGGTGTGGTCGGAGAGGAAGCAGTCCATGGGGGCGATCGCGCCCTCGAGCGCCTGCACCACCTCGTCCATCGTGATCTCCTGCGCCGGGCGGGCGAGCCAGTAGCCGCCGTGGGCCCCCCGGGCGCTCATCACGAGCCCCGCCCCGCCCCGCCCGGCCCCCCCCAGTTCGCGGTAGGCGCGCGGCCGTGCCGCCGCCGCGGGCCTGGCCGTGCCGGGGGGGGGGGGG
>CAXTTD010000056.1:11075-11950 GCA_964246945.1 uncultured Solirubrobacteraceae bacterium
CAGGAGCCGCCGTGCGCGCCGCGCGCACTGCGAACCAGGCCGGCCTTGCGCAGCCGGGCCACCACCTGCTCGAGGTAGGCCAGCGGCAGCCCCTCGGCGTCGGCGATCGCCTTCAGCGAGGTGGGATGCTCGGGCGCCTGTCGGCCGAGCTCGATCATGAGCCGCACGCCGTATTCCGCTTTGGAGGAGAAGATCATGGGGTCGAGTTCAAATCCTAGCGCCGCGGTCGGGTTAGTCCGTCCGGGCGCCCGGCCGACGGGGTAGGGTCCGCGTATGTCCGAGCTCTCTGCCGCTCCGGAGACGAACCCCGGTCCGCCGCCGGCGCTCGCCGACTCCGCCCAGGTGGCCGCAGCGGCCGTCGCCGCCCGAGCGGCCGGGCGCTTCGGGATCGACACCGAGTTCATGTCCGAAGGCCGCTACCGAGCGCTGCTGTGCCTCACCCAGATCTCGGTCGACGGGCCGGTGGCACCCGGTGCCGAGCCCGCCGAGCCGCTGATCCTGCTCATCGACGGGCTCGCCGACGTCGACGTCACCCCGTTCGCCGAGCTGCTCGCCGACCCGGCGATCGAGGTCGTCCTCCACGCCGGCCGTCAGGACGCCGCGATCCTGCGCCGCGCCTGGCACACCGAGCTCACCAACCTCTTCGACACCCAGATCGCGGCCGGCTTCGCCGGGGGCTCCGCCCAGGCCGGCTACGGCAACCTGCTCGGGGCGGTGCTCGGGATGCGGGTCGGCAAGACGGCGAGCTACACCCGCTGGGACGCTCGTCCGCTCACCGCCGAGCAGCTCGGCTACGCCGCCGACGACGTCGTGCACCTGCTCGCGCTCGCCGACGAGATCCGCCGGCGACTGGAGCGCTCCGGTCGCCTCGAGTG
>CAXTTD010000057.1:0-11918 GCA_964246945.1 uncultured Solirubrobacteraceae bacterium
GGATGACGGAGCGCCCGCACGTCGACCGGGCTCTCCAGGAACGACACACGGCGGCCGTCCGCGTCGGCGAGACGGGCGAGCGCGTGCTCGCGCCGGATCGCCGGTGTCCATCGGCTCTTGGAAGCGATGACCAGGCTCGACCGGTTCACCCGGAGCCCGCGACGCGCTCGTAGGTCTCGAGATAGCGCTCGACGACGGTGTCCCACGTCATCACGGGCACGACACAAGCCCGGGCGCGGTCGCGCAGCGATGACAACCGGTCTCGGTCGCCGAGCAGCAGTACGACCGTTCCCGCGATCGCCACCGGTGAGGCATCCCGGGTGACAAGGCTGGGATCGAGGGGCCGCAGGAGCTCCGGCGTGGCCCCCACGGGCGTGCCGACTACGACCGTACCGCACGCCAGCGCTTCGGCGGTCGTCAGCCCGAATCCCTCCAGCTCGCGCGTCGGCATCACGACGAGATCGGCATTGCGGTAGTGCTCGACAAGCTCCTCGTCGCTGATCCTGCCCAGGAAGTCGACGGCGTTCTGGAGACCCAGCGATCGGGTGAGGGAACGCAACTGCTCGTGCATCGCCCCCACCCCGGCGATTTGCAATCGAGTCTCGGGAAACGAGCTGCGGATGATCACCAGGGCTCGGATCAGATCGTCGACACCGGTCCGAGGGGTGAGGCGGCGGGCCGTGAACAGGGTCGGAGCGCGGTCCGGAGCGCGTGCGGTGCGGTCGGCAGGACAAAAACGATCGGCGTCGATCGCTCCTGGGATGAGCTCGGCACCCCGGGCGGCCGTGACGCTGAGCTCACTCAACTCGCGGCGCATGAACTCGCTGAGCACGACCGTCCCCGCAGATCTCGAGGCGACCAGGCCCTCGACGCGTCGCAGGGTGCTCACAGCCGCGTCCTGCATCGGCGCGGGGAGCCGGTAGGTGCCTTGGCGTTCGCCCAGGAGCTCCCGCCATACGGGCGCGTGGAAGGTGAGCAGGTAGCGACGTCGCGTCACCGCCAGCGGCCACGCGGGCAGACCCATGTGAGCGTGGATGATCGCCCGCTGACCGATCGGCCTTGGTCGGGTCCGCGCGGTCACGCCCACGCCGACGTAGGCGGCGTACAGGAGCGCGTAGAGCGGGTTGCGCTTGCTCGGTACTCGGTGGCGCTCGACGACCACGCCGTCGTCCTGAACCACCCGGGCCGGGGTCCCGGCATCCCATCGCTTGGCGACGACCCGTACGCCAACTCCCCGGCGTACCAGCGCCGCCGACAGATCGGCCACGTAGCGCTCGATGCCGCCGAACTTGTCGGCCAACGCGTTGTTGGTCACCATCACGACGTCCACGGACGCGCCTCAGCGCCGGGTCCGCGCGCCGGCCAGTACGTCGGCGTAGCTCGCGACGATCTGCTCGATCATCCGCTCAAACCCGAAGTGGCTCTCGTAGCGGCGACGAGCGCGAGATCCCATCGTCGTGACCGCGATCGGGTCACGTGCGAGCTGCAGCACGTGGTCGGCGAGACCAGCGACATCACCCGGCGCGACCAGGAACCCGGTCCTGCCGTTCTCGACCTGATCGCCGATCCCGCCGACGTCGTAGGCGATCACGGGAAGCCCGGCACGCATCGCCTCCATCACCACGAAGGGAGATGCCTCCCACCGCGAGGTGACGACGAGCGCGTCAGCCGCACCGTAGACCGAGTCGGCCAGTCCGTTGGAACGAACCATCGCTCCACGCGCGAGGAGCTTGCGACCGATGTCGCTTTCGGCCATCCCGTACCCGAGCGCGATCAGACCAGACGACTCGCCGAGCCGATCGGTGAGTGCCACGAGGTCTTCGGCGCGCTTCTGCCGGCCCAGGCGCCCGACCCAGCCCACCGCGAATCGCCCGTGGCGGAGCCCGAGCTCGGCCCGTGCAGCCTCCCGACCGGGGGTAGTGACATCGGGCAGGCCGGTCTTGATCAGCTCGATGCGATCCGAAGCGACGATGCGGCGGGCGACGGCGTCAACCCGCTCCACGTCGGCCACCGCAATTGCGTGACGGTGACCGCGCATCAACGTCCGCTCGACGATCTCGTACGCCCGCTTCTTCAACGACGACTGCTCACGCTGGAAAGACCATGCGTGCGGCGAATAGATGGAGGGCTTACCCGCAAGCGCGCCGGTGGTGAATGCCAGCGCTCCCGCCTTGCTGCTGTGGGCGTGAATCAGATCGACCCGTTCACGCCGACAGACGGCCGCGAGCCTCGCGCTGAGCGCGAAGTCCCGGGGGGAGATAGCGGAATCGGTATCGAGCTCGATCACCCTCGCGGAGCGTGCGAGCTGCTCGAGCATCGGCGTATCGGTCGGAGCAGCGACGGTCACTCTCCAGCCCCGCTCGACCAGCCCGTCCGCGAGGTTGGCGACGTAACCCGGCACGCCGCCGACCCGCGGCTGGAACATGAGCAGCACGTGTCCAGGCTTGGCTGTGCCGTTACGGTGGTTCTCTGTGGGCCGTGCGCTCACGACGCCGGACGAAGTGAACGCGCCGTTCATACCGCTCCACTCCCGGTGACCAGCAGTCGCCATGTTCGGAGAAGGATCGCAGCATCGAGCTTCAACGACCAGCTTGAGACGTAGGCGAGATCCAGTCGAACACGCTCATCGTAGCCGAGGGCGGAGCGGCCACTGATCTGCCAATAACCGGTGAGACCCGGCCGGACGCTGAGCAGCTGCGGCACCTGCTCGCCGTAGCGTTCCAGCTCCGCGCGTGTCACCGGCCGGGGCCCGACCAAGCTGAGCTCACCGCGGATCACGTTCACGAGCTGGGGCAGCTCGTCGAGCGAGGCCGTGCGCAACAGCCGCCCGACTCGCGTCACCCGCGGATCGGGATCGAGCTTGTACTTACGCTCGTATTGCTCGCGCAGCTCGGGCCGCTCGGCGAGCAACTGCTCGAATGCACGCTGAGCAGACTCACCGGCGTAACCGGAACCGGAGCAGTACTCAACTCGCATTGTGCGAAATTTCAGCTGCAGGAAGCTCTGCCGGTCTCGGCCGATGCGCGTCGCGCGATAGATCAAGGGCCCACGCGAATCGAGCTTGACGACCAGCGTGATCAGGAGCAGCAGGGGGGAGAGCACCAGCAGTACGACGACGGCCGCCACGATGTCGATGAGCCGCTTGACCGCCCAAGCTGTTCGCGAATTACTCGCTCGCGGACGAGTGATCAGCGGAAGCCCATCGATCGTCTGCACGTCGACGTTGGGTCCGAACACATCGAACAGCCTGGGCACGACGTCGACCTGGACGTCGAGCGCGCGCAGCGATCGGATCAGCCGCACGGTGTGGTCATGGGATTGAGCTGAGAAGGCCACGAGCACCCGGTCAATGCCGTGACGGACGACGAGCTCCGGGAGGTCGTCCACCCGCCCGAGCAGCGGGGCGTCGACCGGCGGCGGAGTTGAGGCCGGCGCCTGGTCGTCGACGAAACCGATCAGGCGCAGCCCGTGCACAGGCCGGCGGATCAGTTTCCTGGCCAGGAACTGTCCCATGGCGCCCGCACCGACGATCACGGTCGTCTGTTGCGTGTCGAGCACCCGCCGGCCGACGAAGCGAAGCGCGATGCGCGACGCCAGCGGCAGCGTCATCATCGCGCCCAACAGCGCAACTATCCCGCCGATGTCAACGCTCGTGCCCGCCAGCCACAGTACGACCATGACCGCCCAGGTCACGAGCATCGCCACCTGGAGCACCTGCGGCAGATCGTCGACCGTGGAGTGATCGACTCGCTCCTCCTCGCGAGAGTAGAGTCCGCACACGCTGGAGACACCGACGCCGAGCAGGACGATGAGGATCGCGACACCGGCCGTCTCCACCGGAGTGGCAGTCGCCGCTAGGCCTGCGATTCGCGCGACCACGAAGCTCGCGATCAGCGCGACCACGTTTCCGGCAAGCAGGATCGCGCGAAACCGCGAACGGTTGCGGTGCGCGCCATACACGGCACGATCGGCTGAGATCCACGCAAGGGTCTTCTCGGCGGGGACGAGTGTCTCGGCGTCGACGTTCGTGGCCCGCTTATCGAGCGGGTCGCGATCGAGCGATTTGCGCATGGGCTGGTCCAGCTCAGGGGTTCGGCGCCGATCTCGGGCCCGCCGATGATCCTGGATGGCGGCGGCCTCTTGTGACGGGGGATCGGTATCCATACCCAGATTTCGACGAGAAGGCGCAGGGATGCTGCGGACAGCAGATCAGCCTGTCCCTCTTTCCAGCCAATCACCCCTTCAGATCGACCCTACCGCCCAGCGAACCACTCGCCGCGAATACTATATCCGACGCGAGGACTGCGCGATTCGCTCACCCCAGGGAGTCGGTCCGTCGTCGAGGTCGCCGTCTCCCGGGTCCCGTCAGCGGCAGGGTGGCCGCCGACGTGCTCGTCCATGTCGGTCATGGTCGCTTCTGTCAGTGGCGTACTCGAGCCCGGCTGCGCACCGGCGTGACGTGCGGGATACGCTCCGACCCTCCCCATGGCCGCCGACATCTGGTTGATCATTCCCACCTATGACGAGGCAGCCAACGTCGAGCGAATCGTCACCGCCGCCCGGGAGCAGCTGCAGCGCATCGCTCCCGACCAGTACCGAATCCTCGTCGTCGACGACAACTCGCCCGATGGGACTGGTGAGATCGCCGATCGACTGGCGGAGGATGACGACGCGATCGAAGTTCTCCATCGCGCCGGCAAATCCGGGCTCGGCCAGGCGTACCTTTCAGGCTTCCACCACGGGATGGACCGCGGCGCCGAGACGTTCATCGAGATGGACGCCGATTTCTCCCACGATCCGTGCTATCTGCCGGCCCTGCTCGAGGCCGCGCGCAGGGCTGACCTCGTGCTCGGCTCCCGCTACGTCCCGGGCGGCGGGGTGAGCGATTGGGGCGTGCTGCGCCAGCTCGTGAGCCGCGGCGGCGGGGTCTATGCGCGCCGGGTGCTCGGCGTCTCGGTGCGAGACCTCACCGGGGGCTACAAGGTCATCCACCGCCGTGTGCTCGAGGCCATCGACCTGCCGAGCGTGCGCGCGGAGGGCTACGTCTTCCAGATTGAGGTCACCTACCGCGCGATCCTTGCCGGCTTCACCGTGCGCGAGGTTCCGATCGTGTTCGCCGACCGGATCGCCGGCACCTCGAAGATGTCGGCGCGCATCGCCCTCGAGGCGATCCTCCGGGTGCCGGAGCTCAAGCGCGAGGCGCGCGCCGCGCTCGACCGCGCGAGCGCCGTCGCCGCCACGGCAGGTCTCAGCGACGCTCCGCGTCCGGTCGCGTGATCACCTGACCGGGGGTGGGCGATCCGCGCTATCGCCGTGCGCTGCGGCATCCTATGAGGCAGACATGAGCGTGCCGGGACCGGTGGCGGAGGCCTCGTCCGGCGGTGTGAAGGCCACCGCCGCAGTACTCGACGTCCGCGCCCGGACCGATCCGCGGCCGGCGACCAACCTCCGCGGAGGGATCGGACTCGCCGGAGTGCTCGTGGCGGGCCTGCTCGTGTCACTGAGCGCCGGGCACACCGAGTCGTTCCTTCCGGAGTCGATCCGACCCGCGCCCGCGGCGCTCGCCGGGGCGTTCGGAGGACTGGACCTCAACCTGCACGTCGCCGGCGCGATCGCGGTGCTCCTGCTCATGCTCGGCGGCTACGCGCTCGTGGTCTCGGGCCCGACGCGGATCTCGGCCCGCAACGCGATCCTCGCCGTCGTCGCGCTGCACGTGTTCGTGCTGCTCGCGCCGCCGCTCATCTCCACCGACGTGTTCAGCTATCAGGCGTACGCCCGGATGGGCGCTCACTACGGCATCAACCCCTACACGAACGTCCCCTACGCGATCCGCTTCGACTCGGTATTCCCGTACGTCGGCGAGAAGTGGACGTATATCGCCAGCGCCTACGGGCCGGCGTTCACCGCGTTCAGCTACCTGCTCGCGCCGCTGGCGATCGCCGCGAGCGTCCTCGCCTACAAGTCGATCGCCACCGTCGCGAGCCTCGCGCTCGTTGCCGTCGTGTGGCGCTGTGCGCGCCTGCGCGGGATCGACCCGGTCCGGGCGGCGCTGCTCGTCGGCCTCAACCCGCTGCTCGTGCTCTACGGCGTGGGCGGCGGGCACAACGACCTACTGATGCTGCTCGCCCTCGCCGGGGGGATGTGGATGCTGCTGCTCGGACGTGAACGCTCCGGAGGGGCGCTCGCGATGCTCGCCGTCGGGATCAAGCTCACCGCGGGCCTCGTGCTCCCGTTCGCGCTCGCCGCCGAGGGTGCGCGCCGCCCACGCGGCTCGCGGGGCCGGCTGCTGGTCGGCATCGCCCTCGGCGCCGCGTGCCTGGCCCTGCTGAGCGTCGCGGTGTTCGGCTCCGGAACGCTGCATCTCCTCGCCACCGTGCGTGAGAGCCAGAGCGAGGGTGATTGGCAGTCGATCCCGGGAGCAATCGGCTCGCGTCTCAATCTGCCGGGGGTCGGCCGGATCGTCGGCGACGTGCTGGCCGCCGGGTTTGTCGTGGTGAGCTGCCGCCTGCTGCTCGCGGTGTGGCAGGGCACCCTGGACTGGATCGCCGCCGCCGGGTGGGCGACGCTCACGCTGCTCGTGTGCGCGAGCTCGCTGCTGCCCTGGTACGTCGCGTGGCTGCTGCCGTTCGCCGCCCTCGGTCGCGACCGGCGCCGAATGCAGGCTACCGTCGCGATGACGGCAATAATCCAACCCCGCCACCGGCGAGGCGACATTACCCACCATTAGTGTCGGCTTCCGCGAACTCTGCGTCGTTGCGGCGCGCGAACGTCGTGAGCGTCGTCGCGCCCCTGTACGACGAGGAGACGACAGTCGACAGATTTCACGCGCGCGTGTGCGCTGCGCTTTCGGGCATTGCGTTCGAGCTCGTGCTCGTCGACGACGGCTCTCGTGACGGGACAGCGCAACGCCTGGACCAGATCGCGGACGGGGACCCTCGGGTGCGCGTCATCTCGCTGTCGCGCAACTTCGGCCACCAGACGGCGCTCACCGCGGGCCTCGATCACGCGGCCGGCGATGTCGTGGTGATGCTCGACGCTGACCTGCAGGACCCGCCCGAGCTCATCCCGATGATGCTCGAGCACTGGGAGTCGGGCTGCGATGTTGTCTACGCGGTGCGCCAGTCGCGCGCAGGCGAGTCGCGCTTCAAGCTCACTACCGCGCGTTGGTTCTATTCGCTGTTTGATCGCCTCGCCCAGATCGAGATCGCGCAGAACGCCGGGGACTTCCGCCTGCTCGACCGCCGCGCGCTCGACGCGCTGCTCACGATGCGCGAGCGCCATCGCTTCCTGCGCGGGATGACGGTGTGGGTGGGGTTCACCCAGGCGGCGCTCCCCTACGCCCGCGACGCGCGGTACGCCGGCGAGACGAAGTACACGTTCTCACGCATGCTTCGCTTCTCGGTGGACGCCATCCTGTCCTTCTCCGAGCGCCCGCTGCAGCTCGCGACGCTGCTCGGCCTGATCATCTCGGCGCTCGCCTTCACAGCGATCCCCGTCGTCATCGTGCTGCGCCTGCTCGGCCACTACCTGCCGGGCTTTGGCACGCTGACCATCGTCGTGCTGCTGCTCGGCGGGATCCAGCTCACCGCGATCGGGATCATCGGCGAATACGTGGGAAGGATCTACGACGAAGTGAAAGGCCGCCCGCTCTACCTCGTGCGAGCACGGCGCAATCTGCCCGAAGTCGAGCGGATTACCCCCCGGCGGGACTAGGCCCGAAGTCCGGGTTCGAGCGTCCGTCGCCCTGCCGGGCCGCCGCCGCCCGGAGCTCCGCGATGCCCTCCTCAGAGCCGGCAAGCGCCTCGAGCACCGCGATCCGGCTCGCGAGACCCTTGATCGCCTCGGCAACCGGGTCGGGCAGGTGGATCCAGTCGGCGTCAGGCCCCTCGGGACGCCGGCCCTCGACCCGCACCGGATGCCCGGGGTTGCCGACGACCGTCGAGTTCGCGGGCACGTCGTGAATCACGACCGTGTTGGCACCGATCTTCGCCCCGTGCCCGATCACGATCGGCCCGAGCATCTTCGCGCCCGAGCCGACGGTGACGTTGTCCTCGAGCGTGGGATGTCGCTTGCCGGTGGCGAACCCGGTGCCCCCGAGGGTCACGCCCTGGTAGAGGGTGACGTCGGCGCCGATCTCGGCAGTCTCGCCGATCACCACCCCCATCCCGTGGTCGATGAAGAAACCCCGGCCGATCCGAGCCGCAGGATGGATCTCAATCCCGGTGATCGAACGGGCGACCGACGCGATGAGGCGTGGCAGCAGCGGGACACCCGCCCCATGTAGCGCGTGGGCGAGCCGATGGGCGAGCAGCGCATGCACCCCGGGCCAGGCGGCGAGGATCTCGAGCGTGCCGATCTCCCGCGCGGCCGGGTCCCGGCTCTTGACGACGGCCGCCTCGTCACGGACCTCCCGGATCACTGGCGCGATCAGCGCTCGAGCGAACATTCACGCGAGAGGCTACCGGCCGATCAGGAGGCGAAGAACGGCAGCGAGATGTAGCGCTCGCCGGAATCGGGCAGGAGCGTGGCGATCCGCAGCCCGCGGGACTCCGGACGCCGAGCGACGGTGAGCGCGGCCGCCACGGCAGCCCCACAGGACATGCCGGCGAGAATGCCCTCCCGGCGGGCGAGCGCCTGCGCGGTGGCGATCGCGAGCTCATCGTCCACGGGGATGACCTCGTCGATGATCTCGCGGTTGAGGACCGCGGGCACGAAGCCGGCCCCGATGCCCTGGATCCGGTGCGGGCCCGGGGGGCGGCCGGAGAGGACCGCGGAGCTGCGCGGCTCGACCGCGATCACCCGGCATGCGGGGTTGCGCTCCTTGAGCGCCTCCCCCACCCCCGTGATCGTCCCGCCGGTGCCGATCCCGGCGACGCCCCCGTCGACCCGCCCGCCGCGCGCCGCCCAGCTCGCGGGCCCGGGGGCGCGGCGGTGAGCCTCGGGGTTCGCCGGGTTGGAGAACTGGTCGGGCAGGAAGACGTCGTCGGAGGCGGCGAGCGCCCGGGCGGCGTCGACCGCCTCGTTCATCCCCCCCATCGACTCGGTGACCTCCACCTTCGCCCCGTACAGGCGCAGCAGCGCCTCGCGCTCGCGGCTCATGCCCTGCGGGAGGGTGAGCACGAGCTCATAGCCCCGGGCGGCGCACACGAACGCGAGCGCGATCCCGGTGTTGCCGCTCGTCGCCTCCACGATCGTCGTGCGGCCGGGCTCGATCCGTCCCTCCCGCTCGGCCGCCTCGATCATCGCCACCCCGATCCGGTCCTTCACGCTGCCGCCGGGATTGAACATCTCGAGCTTCGCGAACAGCTCGACCTCGAGCCCCGCGCTCACGCGCGTGAGCTGGACGACCGGCGTGCCGCCGACGAGGCTCGACACGTTGACCGGGACGCGCGCCATGACGGATCGCAATCTATCGGCGCGGGTCATCGCGCGGAGTTCATCAGAGTTCGCGAGAGTTCCTGCGCAGTTCGCGAGAGTTTCGCCCACGCGGTTCGTTAGATGGTGTAGTGATTCACTCCAGCGACCCGAGATCCTGATGATCGACCTCCCGACCCTGCTCAGCCTCTTCGCCCCGTTTTTCCTGCTCGGCGCGCTGAGCATCGTCCTGCGACGCGTGCTGAGCCGCCGCCGGCAGGCCGGGCGGCAGGTCGATCTCGAGCCCCGTTCCGCGCCCGCGCGGTCGCTCTCCGCCGAACACGCGGCGTCGAACACCGCCGCACAGCCTGCCGCCCGCCGAGTCGCCTGAGCCCGACGTCTACTGCGCCGTTTTGTCGTGGCGCCGCAGGGCGGCTACTGCGCCGTTTCGTCGTGGCGCCGCATAGCGTCTACGACCGTTTCGATCGGCGCACCCTCTTTGAACTGGCCCTCGCCGCGCTGGCGCAGCAGCTTGATCGCCCACACCGCGTGCGAGTCGGATTCGTCGCCGGGCTTGTTGTGCTCGGCCATGAACTCGCGAACCTCCTGGGGGTCGAGCTCGGGCGCGTACCGCGCCACGCAGTCCTGGATCTCCCGGTCATCGCTTGCCATCTCGCCTCCGCACCACTTCATCTCTGTCGCCTTGGATCAGCGTACGCGCCATTCGCCTCACGCGGCTGCCGGGTCGGGTGAGACAACCGGCCGAGTGGACGACCGGCGAAGATGTCCTCGAGATCCTCGTCGAGCAGATCGAGTAGCTGCACAGCTGCTGACCAGACCCATTGCGCTTTGCGAGAGGTCCCGGCTTCCAGTGCGACGGTCACCCGCTGCCATAGGAACGCGACGAGCAGGTCGTGGTCCGCGGTCTCGCGACCCATCGCCAGATCCGCGATCACATCCGCGAACCGAGCTTCCGCTCCGTCGTGGGTTTCGATCGCGTGCTCCACGAGCGCGTGACGTTGCTGATCGGTGATCATCATCTGGGTCGCTCCAAAGATCGATGCGGTCGAGCTGTGTCTCTGAACGAGCCATGATCACCAGACTTGGCGAAAACGGCCCGGGATCGACCACACGTCCACCCCGCGGCGGAGTCGCGCGCCACGCGTCCGGTCTCCGCTCACGTCGGGGCCGGAGCTGAGAACAGCGTGCCATGCACTGACAATCGCCCTCTGCTGAGCGCAGCTTCAGCGTTTTTGCAAGTTTCCGTCGGCATTGCCGTTGTAGAAGCTGAGGGCAGCCAGAGTGGGGCGCGGAGTGAACACCGCGGGGTCTGCCGTCCAGGGCAGGCCCCGCACCCTTCCCGCCGGCTCAGTGTGAAGGCCGGTCGAAAAGTGGGCCACTCACGCCGGTTGAAAAGTGTGCCACCCAACCGGCCGAGAACTGACCCGTCAGGGTGGAGCTGAGCGGGTGAGCGACCGTCGTCGCGAAGGCCGAGCCCGTAGGGCGAGGCCGAGCGGCGATGGTCGCTAGATCTTTGCCGCGTAGCCGGTAGCTGTCGCCCTTGAGGCTGAGGATCTCTGAGTGGTGGATGAGGCGGTCGATCATCGCGGTGGCGGCCATGTCGTCACCGAAGATCTCGCCCCACGCGCTGAACGGCTTGTTGCTGGTGACGATCAGCGACGCGCGCTCATAGCGGTTGGAGACCAGGCTGAACAGCAGGTTCGCGGCCTCGGGATCAAACGGGATGTAGCCGATCTCGTCAACGACCAGCAGCGGCACGAACGACAGGCGTTTGAGCTCGGCTTCGAGCTGGCCATGGCGTTTGGCGTCAGCAAGCTGCGCGACCCACTGGGTCGCGGTCGCGAAGATGACGCGCTGCCCGGCCAAGCGTCGGGGGTTTCGACCAGGCCTGTGCGGGCAGACGGTTGGGACATGGCAGTCGAGGTCGGACAAGAGGTCTACGTTCCCGATCCAGACGGCAAACCGGTGCGAGCGACGGTGCTCGCGCACGGCGCGCCCGGTGACGCGGAGACGGTGGAGATCAACGGCGAGACCGCCAAGCGGGACGTCGCGATCGTTCGGCACGAGGATGGCGCCAGCAAAGGGCTGGTCGCCAAGGTCCCGTACGAGCTCATCACGCTTGATCCCGCCTCATAGTCGGCGGCCAGCCGCAAGCGACTGCCCACTGGTAGGCCGCGACCGGGAAGCTGAGGCGGCACTAGGAGCCTTCGCGACGAAAGATCGTGCGTTCATGCTCAGCAGAGCTCGCGAGTAGCGACGTTTGGTTTGTTGCCGGCCAAGCCCGAAGGCGCCCGCACTGTGAATCGCCCTGGCTTTGATGGAGGCTCTGGCGTTTTGATTTAGGCCAGGATCTTGTGGGCCTGGCGGGTAGCGTAGAAGCTTGGTTTGAGCTGTTTTGAGTTGTTGATGTTGTTTTCAGCGAGTGTGTCCTGCTCGTGCGGGCGGCGAGGTGCCGGCGGAGAGGGCGTGGGCAGCGACCGCTGAGGTGTCGGGGGTGGATCGGGAGCGTTCTGGATTTCTCACCCTGGAGCGGCTGAACCCTT
>CAXTTD010000058.1:0-11868 GCA_964246945.1 uncultured Solirubrobacteraceae bacterium
AGCTAGGCCCTACGGGCCAGAGCCTGCACCCACCCGCCCCGTTCCCCGGAGGCGGGTGGGTCGGGTGACCGGTCATGGCCGACTGGGTCACCATCTCCTCACTGGCGACCGCCGGGGGCACACTCATCCTCGCCGTCGCCACCTACCAGTCGGTGCGCTCGGCGAATCGCACGGCGCGCGTCGCCGAACGCTCGCTGCTCGAGGGCGTGCGTCCCGTGCTCATCCCATCGCGCGAGGACGACCCGGTCGAGCGGGTCCGCTTCGGCGACGCGGTCACGCTCGAGGTCTCGGGTCACGGTGCCGCGGTTCGGTTCAGCGACGACCAGATCTATCTGGCGATCGCGCTGCGTAACGGCGGCTCGGGGCTCGCCGTCCTGCACGGCTGGCGGGCCCGGATCCAGGGAACCAACGACGTCCGGTCGGTCCGCGCGATGATGCTGCACGAGGCGCCCGAACAGCTGGCGCCGGTCGATCAGTGCCCCGAGCTCTCGGAGTTCCGTCGCCAGCAGCTCGATCTGTATATCGCGGCCGGGGAGACCGGCTACTGGCAGGGAGCGATCCGCGATCCCGAGGAAGCGGGTTACGCGGAGATTCGACACGCCCTCGCCCGTAACGACGCCCTGTGGGTCGACCTGCTCTACGGCGACTATGAGGGCGGTCAGCGTACGATCGTGCGCGTGCGGGTCTCCGAGCAGGAGGAGACCGGCGCTCGCGCGACGATCCTGCGCTACTGGAACCTCGACCGGGAGAATCCGCGTTGAAGTCAGGTCTCGTCGGGCGCCGGACCCGTGTCCGCGTCGCCCTCGGGCGGGGGTGGAGCGCCGGCCTCCGACGGGTCCCGGCGCTTGGCCTCCCACGCCTGCCGCGCGCCGCTGATCTCGCCCTCGAGCTCCTCTGAGCGCTCCTGCAGCGGCTGTACATCCCGCTCGAGCTCGTCGGCGAGCTTCTCGGGATCCTCACCGGGCTCGGGCCCTGGCGTCGGCGGGTCGCTCATTCTCGTCTCCTCGGCTCGGCTCGGGTCAGGGCTCGGCGACGGTGCCGCCGTCGGGTTCGATGGGAAGCCCAGCGGCGTCCCAGGCGAGCATTCCGCCGGCCATGTTGTGGGCGTCGTAGCCGGCCTGGGCGAACGCCTCGGTGGCCATCGCCGAGCGCCCACCGCTGCGGCAGTAGAAGACGACCGGCCGCTCGCGGTCGATCTCGCCGGCGCGCGCGGTGAGCTCGGCGAGCTCGATCAGGGGGGTGCCGGCGATGTGTCCGGCGGCGTGCTCGTGGGCGGCCCGGACATCAACGAGCTGAATCTCGCCCGCGTCGTGGCGCCGGGCGACCTCTTGGGGTTCGTAGTCCGACATCCTGCAGAATCTACCCTCACGGTGGGGTGGCGGCCGGGCAGCGCCCGACGCGCGCCTGTATACCGGGGCCGGCGGCGGAACCCTGCAGGGCCGATTGCATGACAGGGATCCTGCAGGTCGTGTACTGTGCCGACCCGATAATCACCCACTGCCGAATTGCCGCGCTCCAGTAACGCGGCGATCGGGGAACCCGATTGGAGTCCGCCACGGACTCCGGGGGGCGAATCGCCGGATCACCCGGCGTAGCGCAACTCTTTCAGCGCGAGCCCGACAGCTAACCCCGAAGGCACCAGAAAGAGAAGGGTTCAGTCTGTGTCGCGAGCCGTACGTCCCCGAGTACTCATACGCCTTGCCGGTACCGCCGCGGTTGGCGCCGCCGTCATGATTCCCGCCACCGCCACCGCGTCTGCCGCCGCCACCCCGCGGCTCGGCTCCCGCACGCTGAAAGAGGGGATGCGCGGCACCGACGTGCTCACCCTCCAGCGCGACCTCACCCAGTCCGGGTTCGCGGTCCGCGCCACCGGCGTCTACGACGCCGCGACGGACCGCACCGTGTCGGCCTTTCAGCGCCGCTACGACCTCTCGCGCACCGGGGAGGCGACGCCCGGGTTCGTGCGCACCCTGGTGAAGATCCACGCCCTTGACCTCCGCGCGATCGGCGCCGACAGCTCCAACTCCGGCGGCGGCGGGCTGGGCTCGAGCACCGGCACGGGAGCGGGGACCTCGTCCGGGACCGGCACCACGAGCGGGAAGGGAACCGGCAGCACCACGGGGACGACCGACGGCGAGGGCAGCGGCACCACCCAGTCGATGCCGAAGATCAAGGGTCCCAAGCGCGCCTACGGCTCGCGTGTAATGCACAGGGGCCTGGTCGGCACCGACGTCGAGTACCTCCAGGAGTACCTCACGCTCGCCGGCTTCCCGACCTCGGTCGACGGCCAGTTCGGCCCCGCGACCCGGGCGAGCGTCGTCGCCTTCGAGCAGGCCAACAAGTTCGCTCGCAACGGCGTCGTGAGCCACTCGCAGGCGATGTTCCTCAAGCGCGACGTGAACACCGCGGTCACCGCGACCGGCTTGAGCGCCCAGGCGACGCTCAACTCCGACGGCACCGTCACCGCACCCGCGAGCGCCCCCGCGGCCGTGAGGAACGCGATCGCCGCGGCCAACTCGATCATCGACACCCCCTACATCTACGGCGGCGGCCACGGGTCGTTCACGTCCACCGGCTATGACTGCTCGGGCGCGGTGAGCTTCGCGCTGCACGGCGCCGGCCTGCTCACCGCCCCCGAGGACTCCTCGCAGCTCGAGACCTTCGGCGAGGCGGGGCCCGGCCAGTGGATCACCGTGTACACCGATCCCGAGCACGCGTTCGTGGTGATCGCGGGGCTCGCGTTCGACACCGCCCACTACGGAGCCACGTTCCCGGGCGGCTCGGGCCCCCGCTGGCTGCAGCCCGCCGATGCGACCGCCAACCTGTCGGACGGCGGCGACTACGTCGAGCGTCACCCGGCTGGGTTGTAGGCGCGCAGACCGATCGCTCAAGATCGCAGCGGACGGGGCCTCCGTCCGCTGCGCCGGTGACGTAGGATCAGGTCCATGTCCGCGCTCTCCGAGCTGTACACCGTCCCGCAGGAGCACCTCGACTTCCGCGACACGATTCGGGAGATCGCCGAGCAGCGCATCGCCCCGCGGGCCGCCGATATCGACGAGCGGGCCGAATACCCCCAGGACCTGCGCGAGCTGCTCGCCGAGCAGGACATCCTCGGCCTCCCGTTCGAGACCGAGCACGGCGGCACCGGGACCGGCACGCTGATGCTCAACATCGCGATCGAGGAGATCGCCAAGGCGTGCGCGTCGACGGCGCTGATCCTGATGATCCAGGAGCTCGGCACGCTGCCGATCAAGCTGTACGGGTCTGAGGAACTGAAGGCCCGCTTTCTGCCGAGGTGCGCGACCGGCGAATGGTCGCCGGCGTTCGCGCTCTCCGAGCCCGAGGCCGGATCCGATCCGGGGGGAATGCTCACCCGCGCGGTGCGCGACGGCGACGAGTGGGTGATCGACGGCACCAAGAACTGGATCACCAACCTCGGGGTCGCCGACTTCTACGTCGTGTTCGCGGTGACCGACCGCGAGGCGGGCCACTCCCGCGGGATCTCCGCGTTCGTCGTCGAGGCCGACCGGCCCGGCTTCAGCGTCGGCAAGCTCGAGAAGAAGCTCGGGATCCGCGGATCACCGACCGGTCAGCCGATCTTCGACTCGGTGCGGGTGCCGCACGAAAACCTCGTCGGAGACGAGGGCCACGGGTTCAAGGTGGCGATGGGCACGCTTGACATCTCGCGCCTCGGCGCCGCCGCGCAGGCGCTCGGGATCGCCCAGGGCGCGACCGACTACGCCGCCCACTACGCCGCGGAGCGCCGCCAGTTCGGCAAGCCGATCAACGCCTTCCAGGCGATCCAGTTCAAGCTCGCCGACATGGAGACGCGCTGCGCCGCCGCCCGCGAGCTGCTCTACCAGGCGTGCGCCAAGGTCGATCGCGGCGACCGGGACATCGGCAAGTACACCGCGATGGCGAAGCTGTTCTGCTCGGACACTGCGATGGCGGTGACCCCGGAGGCGATCCAGGTGCTCGGCGGCTATGGCTACGTAAAGGAGTATCCGGTCGAGCGGATGTTCCGCGACGCCAAGATCACCCAGATCTACGAGGGCACCAACGAGATCCAGCGGCTCGTCATCGCCCGCACGATGCGGTAGCCATGGACGGCTCGCCGAACGTTCGCCGGGTTCTGCTCGCCGCCGCAGCGGCGCTCGTGGTGGGTCTCGGCGTGGTGAGCATCGCCGCCGGCTTCAGCGACTCTTTCCCGGTGCGGATCGTGCAGGGGATCGCCGTGTTCGCGGGCGGCGCGATCGTGCTCGGTGCGGTGATGGGCGTCGTACTGGTCCGTCTCGCCGGGTGGCGGGACCCCGCTGACGAGGAGGAGTTCGAGGCGCTCGTGCAGCGCGCCGAGCAGCTCGCCGCCGACGGACGGTGGGGTGAGTCCGACGGCGAGTTGCCCGGCATCGACGACGAGGCGGACGCGTACGTCCTCGACGGTGACGAGGACTTTGCGGCGCTTGTGCGCTCTGCCCTCGACGAGCTCCCGCTCGAGTTCCACCGGGTGCTCGAGCACGTCGCGATCGTGGTGAGCGACGGCGGGCGCGAGCACCGCGCCTACGGCCTCTACCAGGGTGACACGGTCGCGCGCGACTACTTCACCGATCGCATCCTCATCTTCCGCGACACCCTGGTGCGCGACTTCGGCCACGATCCGGAGCTGCTGCGCAATCAGGTGACACGAACGGTGCGCCACGAGCTCGCTCACCACCTCGGCTGGGGCGAGAAGGGCGTACGCGGCCTGGGCCTGTAGCGCCCCGGACGTGAGGCCGACCCCCGCGATGGCCGAGGCCGTCATCGTCGATGCGATCCGCACGCCCATCGGGCGGGCGGTGAAGGGGTCGCTGCGCGGGATGCGCGCCGACGAGCTCGCGGCGGTCCCGATCCGGGCGCTCATCGAGCGCAACCCCGGGGTCAACTTCTCCGAGACCGCGGACGTGATGATGGGCGCCGCGTATTCCAGCGGGGAGCAGGGCGCCAACGTGGGGCGCACCGCCTCGCTGCTGGCCGGCCTCGACCACCACGTACCGGCGTGCACGGTGAATCGCTTCTGCGCGTCCTCGCTGCAGACGATCCGCATGGCCTTCCACGCGATCGCCGCCGGCGAGGGCGACCAGTACATCGCGGCGGGCGTCGAGGCGGTCTCCCGCACGCCGCCGCGGGCCGCCATGACCCCCGCCGAGCGCAACCCCACGCTCGACGGTTCGACGGGCTCGCGTTACGACGTCTACATCCCCATGGGGATGACCGCCGAGAACGTCGCGCAGCGCTGCGGGGTGAGCCGCGAGGCCCAGGACGCGTGGGCGGTCATCTCCCAGGGCCGCGCGGTCGCCGCGCGCGACGGCGGCCATTTCGACGCCGAGATCGCCCCGGTCACCGTGCCTGCCCATCTCGAGCCCGGCGCCGAGGGCGGAGAGGAGCTCGAGGTGCCCGAGGCGGAGGTCACCCGCGACGACGGTCCCCGGCCGGGCACCACCATGGAGCGGCTGGCCGGGCTGTCCCCGGTGTTCACGCCCGACGGCACCGTCACCGCTGGCAACGCATGCCCGCTCAACGACGGGGCCGCCGCGGTGCTTGTGATGTCCGCACAGCGGGCCGAGGCACTCGGCGTGAAGCCGCTCGCGCGGATCCTCGCCTCCACGGTGGCCGCGATCCGGCCCGAGGTGATGGGTCTCGGACCGATCCCCGCGATCCGCGCCCTGCTGGAGCAGACGGGGCTCACGATCGAGGACATCGACATCGTCGAGATCAACGAGGCGTTCGCCGCTCAGATCGTGCCCTGCCGCGACGAGCTCGGGATCGCGGAGGAGCAGCTCAACCCGTTCGGCGGCGCGATCGCGCTCGGCCATCCGTTCGGGATGACCGGCGCCCGGATCATGACCACCCTGCTGAACGGCCTGCGCGCGCGGGGCGGACGCTACGGGATCGAGTCGATGTGCGTGGCCGGCGGGATGGGCCAGGCGATGCTCGTCGAGCGCCTCGCCTGAGCGCCCGAAACTGGACCGGGGGTCCGGCAGGCCGCGCCTGAGCCGGACATGAAGGCCTAAACAGCTTCTTACACGCGAGCGCGGCGATGCGGGTAGCGTTGGGGCCTCTGAGGCGGATCACTGGGATCGGCTTCGACGGTCAGAAAGGACCGCCAGCCGTGAGCATTCAAGCCGTGAGCCCTCCGGGGCAACCCGCCTCGCTGGTCGAGGAGTCGAGCTACTGGCGCGAGACGCTCGCGCCGTACACGGTTCCGCGACTGTCGCGGGGGTGCGTCGATCTGCTCACCTCGGTGGTCGCCTACTTCGCGGTGAGCGTCGGGATGGTGTTCGCGCTGCGGCTGTCGGTGTGGTTCACGCTCGCCCTCGCACCGCTCAGCGCGGCGTGCCTGCTGCGCACCTTCATCATCTTCCATGACTGCTGCCACGGATCGTTCTTCGCCTCCCGGCGCGCGAACGTGTGGGTGGGGACGGTACTCGGCGCGGTGGTGCTCACCCCGTTCGCGCGCTGGCGCCACGACCACGCCGTTCACCACGCGAGCTCGGGCGACCTCGACCGGCGCGGGATCGGCGACCTGCCGACGCTCACCGTCGCTGAGTACCAGGCCCGCAGCCCGCGCGGGCGCCTCGAATACCGCCTGTTCCGCCATCCGCTGGTG
Source organism: uncultured Solirubrobacteraceae bacterium (assembly GCA_964246945.1). GTDB lineage: Bacteria > Actinomycetota > Thermoleophilia > Solirubrobacterales > Solirubrobacteraceae > Palsa-465. The sequence goes on from CAXTTD010000058.1 coordinate 6,644, forward strand.
ATGTTCGGCATCGGCCCGCTGGTGGCGATGATCATCGGCCCCCGGATCATCGCCCGGGACGCTCCGCCGCGCATGCGACGCAGCGTCCTGCGCACCGACGCCGTGCTGGTGGTGGTCGCGGGACTGCTCGTGTGGGCGATCGGTCCGCTGGCCGTGCTCGTCGTGTGGCTGCCGCCGGCGCTCATCGCCGGCGCCCTCGGGATCTGGCTGTTCTACGCCCAGCATCAGTACGAGGACGCCTACTGGCGGCGCTCGGATGAGTGGAGCTACGCCGCGGCGGCGCTGGAGGGCAGTTCGTTCCTCGACCTCACCCCGGTGCTGCGCTTCGCCACCGGCAACATCGGCTACCACCACGTCCACCACCTCAGCGTCCGCGTTCCCAACTACAACCTGCGCCGCGCCCACGAGCAGAGCGGCCTGTTCGGCTCGGTGCCGGTGCTGACCCTCGGCGACGGCCTGCGGGCGGTGCGCCTGAAGCTGTGGGACGAGGCCACCGGCCGGATGGTCACTTTCGCCCAGGCGGAGCCGCCGGTGTCCACTGCGGGCGCCGCGGCCTGACCGCGCGCCCCGGTCGGGCGGCTCAGCCGGTGACCTTGATGCGGCGGGTCACGACCGACTGGACCGCGTAGCCGAGCGCGCTCGGCACGTACTGCACGACGTAGGTGTTGGTCCCGGTCGGCTCGCCGGTGCTCTCGAGCGTGAAGCTGCCGTTGCGCGCCGGGCGGGTCTGGCTCCCGTTGAAGCTCAACTGCTGGAGGCCCGCCTTGGTCTCCCGGTAGAGGATCAGCGAACCCGCACCACCCGCGAGCGAGGCGGTGGGGGAGATCCGTCCCGCGATCCGGATCTTGCGGGTCGCGGTCGAGATCTCCCGCGCCGAGGTGATCTTGACCGAGGCCGCCTGCGGGGCCGCTGTGACCGGTGCCGAGGTCGCGGTCGCGGTCCCCGTCGTGTCCTTGCCGGTGACCGCGCACACGATCGCCGAATCGACCCAGATCGCCCGTACCCGGAGCGTCGCCCCGGTGCCGATGGCCACCTTGCCGTCGGCGAGCTCCCAGGTGTATACGAACGAGCCCGCTCCCGCCGACCAGGTGCCGTTGGTGCAGGTGAGCCTCGAGCCGTAGACGGCTTTGCCGGTGATCGTCGGCGGTGTGGAGGCGGTCGGGGCGGCGCTCGCGTCGGTGGCGGCGACGCCGAACAGGATGAGCACGGAGGCCGCGGAGAGCAGCCCGTGACGGATCGGGATTCTCATCGCCCCAGCGTAGCGGCCGTTTCCGGTCGGCGAGGTCGGCCCGGGCGGCTCTTCGGTCAGCCGGCGAGCGCGGGCCGCGGGGCGCGCCTACAGATCGCGCGCGAGCCGTACGCCGGAGAAGATCTGGCGACGCTGCGGGTAGTCCCAGTTGCGGAACGTCGGCCCGGCGACGCGGGCGCGGGTCGCCCACGAGCCGCCGCGCAGCACCCGGTAGTCATCGCCGAAGAACGCCTCGGAGTACTCGGGATAGGGAAAGGCGCGGAAGCCCGGATAGCCGCCGAACGGGCTCGCCGTCCACTCCCACACGTCGCCGATCAGCCCGCGGGCGCCACATGGCGCCGCGCCGGCGGGCAGGGCGCCGGCGACCGCCGTCCCACCGCAGCGCTGATCGAGGTTGGCGTGCACGCCCGGCACCGCCGACGTGCCGCCCCACGGGTAGGGGGTGCTCGACCCGGCCGCCGGGTCCCAGCTCGCCGCCTTCTCCCACTCCGCCTCGGTGGGTAGCCGGGCGCCGTGGGCGCGGGCGAACGCCTGCGCCTCGTGAAAGGAGACGTGGACGACCGGCCGGTCGGGGTGCAGCGGCTCGGCCACCCCGAGCCGGCGCTCGGCGGTGAGCGCGAGGTCCCAGCCGCTTGGCCGCTCGACGGACTCCCGCGTACGCCAGGCCCAGCCCGCGGGCGACCACCAATCGCGGCGGGCGTAGCCGCCGGCGGCGGTCCATTCCCGCCACGCGCCGTTGGTCACGGGCGTGATCCCGATCGCGAAGCCGGGCAGCTCGACGCGGTGGCGGGGGCGCTCGTTGTCGTAGGCGAACCCGTCCGGCGGCGCTCCGAGCGCGCACGGACCGGCCGCGACCTCGACGAACTCGAATCCGGTGAAGCGCTCGCGGGCCGTCGGCAGCGGCACCGGCTCGGGCGTGAAGCCGCGCAGCCCGGCGAGCTCCATCGTCTGCAGCATCGTCTCGGTGTGCTGGTGCTCGTGGCGGATGATGAGCTCGGGAATCCCGGTCACCTCGCCGGCGCGTTCGTCGAGCACCTCGAGTACGAGCCCGCGCACCTCGGCGAGGTACTCGCGCGCCTGCGGGGGCGCCAGGAACTCGAGCGTGCCCCGGTGGGCCCGCGGGGTCTCGAACGCGTCGTAGACCTCGGCGAGGTCCTCGCGCAGCAGCGGCCGGCCGCCGAGGCGATGCACGAGCCACAGATCCTCGAAGGCGGCGATGTGCCCGAGGTCCCAGACGAGCGGGCTCATGAGCGTCGAGTGGACCTTCGCGAGGTCCTCGTCGCCGATGCCCGCCACGAGCTCGAGGGTCCGCTCACGTGTCTCGGCGAGAGCCGCGCACACGTCGGTCTCGCCGAGCTGAGCGGTGACGCTCATGGCGGACAGCATGGCAGCGGAGCGGGTCGCCGCGTTGAAGCGATTCAGCCGGGCGGCGAGCCCGGCAGGCCGTAGCGCAGGTACAGCGAGCCCGCCTGCTCGAGGGCCCACAACAGCCGCAGCTCAAGCGGCCCGTCGAGCGCGAGGTGGCGGGTGATCGCCCCCGGTTCGCCGCCGGCGAGCTGCGCCGCGAGCGTGAGGTACAGCTCATCGCACGCGCCCGCGGCGACGAGCTCGCTGAAGATCAAGGGCCCGCCCTCGCACAACAGCAACCGCACACCGTGGCGGGCGCGCAGGTCGCCGAGCACGGTGGCCACGGTGAGCTCCTGCGGAGGGCGGCGAATCACGTGCACGGTCGCGCTCACCGCGGCGGGATCGAGGTCGAGCTCGGCGCTGGTGTAGACGAGGAGCGTCGAGTCGGGGTCCTCGAGCAGCGGGATCTGGGGGACCACGCCCGAGCGGGTCAGCGTCACCAGCGGGGGCTGGGCGGGGAGCGCGAGGCGCGCGCGCAGCGCCACCACGGCCGGGTCGCGCGAAAGCCGGCCGTAGTGCTCGGCGGCGAGCGTGCCGGTGCCGGCGAGCAGGGCGTCCGCGCACCCGCGCAGGGCGCGGAACACCGCCTTATCTCCGGCGTCGCCCAGGGCCGTGGAGCCTCCGTCGACGCTCGCGCGCCCGTCGGCGCTCGCGACGAAGTTCGCGACCGTGAACGGACGCGTGGCCGGCGCCCGCTCGGCGAGACACAGCCCGGCGATGAGCTCGCCGGGGTCGACGGGGTCGGCGGGCTCGGGGTGGAGGCGGCGCATGGCTCACCCGGGCCTACCCGGTACGCTGCGCCACCAGTGCCGAGCGTCCCTGACCGCAACCTCGCCCTCGAGCTCGTGCGCGTCACCGAGGCGGCGGCGCTCGCCTGCGCGCGGATGATCGGTCGTGGCGACAAGGAGGGCGCCGACCAGGCCGCCGTCGACGCGATGCGGGAGATCCTCGACACCGTCGCCATGGACGGGGTCGTCGTCATCGGCGAGGGCGAGAAGGACGAGGCGCCGATGCTGTTCAACGGCGAGCACATCGGCAACGGCACGCCGCCCGAGGTCGACATCGCCGTCGACCCGCTGGAGGGCACGCGACTGTGCGCGCTGGGGATGCCGAACGCGGTGTCGGTGATCGCGCTCTCCGAGCGCGGGTCGATGTTCAACCCCGGGCCGGTGTTCTACATGGAGAAGATCGCGGGCGGGCCGGAGATCGCCGACCTGCTCGACCTCGACCGGCCGCTCGCCGACACCCTGCACCTGATCGCCGAGCGCCGCCGCTGTGACATCCGCGACGTGATGGTGGTGATGCTCGACCGCGAGCGCCACCAGGCGGCGATGCGCGAGGTGCGGGAGGCCGGCGCGCGCGTGCGCCTGATCACCGACGGCGATGTCGCGGGCGCGCTGCTCGCCGTCTCGGACAACTCCGCGGTCGACCTGCTGTGGGGCATCGGTGGCACCCCCGAGGGCGTCATCTCCGCGGCCGCGATCAAGTGCATCGGCGGCCGGCTGCTCGGGCGGCTGCGGCCCCGGGACGACGGGGAGCGCGACGCCGCGATCGCCGCCGGCTACGACCTCGACCGAGTGCTCTCAAGCGACGATCTCGTCCAGGGCGAGAACGCGTTCTTCTCGGCCACCGGGGTCACCGACGGCGATGTGCTGCAAGGGGTGCGCTACCACGGGGACTCCGGCGCCTCGACCGAGTCGCTGGTGATGCGCTCGCGCTCGGGCACGGTGCGCCGCATCTACGCCCGTCACGACCGCGCGAAGATGCGCGCCATGGGCGCCAGCTACAGCTGATCGGCCGCTGGGGTGGATTCCGCGGTGGCGGCCTTGGCGGCGGGTCGGGGCGAGAGTGCGCCGACCTTCGAGGTGGCGAGGCGCAGGTCGGCGAGCGAGCGCAGGTACGCGTGGGTGACGAGCACGTGAATCACCGACTGGGTCATCTCGTAGACGGGTGTCGAGAACCCGGCGGCGATCGCCGGATAGAAGTTCGCCACCTCGACCTCGATCCGCAACGCGCGCCGATGCGTCCCGCGACCGGTGGCGGTGTCGGCGGTGGCGCCGTCGCGGTCACCGTCGCTCTCGCCGACGGGGAGCCGGCGGACGTCGAGTGACAGCCAGCCGCTGCCGCGACCCGGGCGGGCGACGAGCAGGCCGTCGCGGATGCGCCAGGTGACATGGCCGCGGTCGTCGCCGAGCTCGTATTCGGGGACCTCGAAGCGCAGCAGAGTGAGTGGGCGGACGAGCAGCACGACGCGGCGGGAGTCGGCGTCGTAGATGACCCGGATGAGCCCGAGCGTCGCCCGGCTGAGAAACCGCCAGTAGGTGCGCCCGAGGTTCTCCAGGTTCGCCGGGGTCCACAGTCGCGCGAGGTCGTCCTCCTCGAGCGTGAGCTCGGCGCTCTGTACCGAGCGCACCTTGCCGTCCCGGGCGATCACCGTGGAGCGGCGCGGGGAGACGATCACCGTATGGGCGAGACGCGGTCCCCGCGAACGCCGGCGGCGAGCCAGCAGCGCACCGACGGCGGCCGCGAGCAGGACGAGTGGGGCGATCATCACAGCGGGGATTGTGAC
>CAXTTD010000059.1:0-11092 GCA_964246945.1 uncultured Solirubrobacteraceae bacterium
AGCGTGAGCGCGCCCGCGGTCACCAGGCGGCGGGCGAGGCGGCGGGGCGCGCGGGCGAGGTGCGCGCCGTCGCGGACCCGCTGCGCGAGCTCGGCGTCCAGGCGGGCGAAGTAGTCGGCGCTCATCCCGCCGCCAGTTCCGCGCGCAGGCGAGCGAGGCCGCGGCTCACGCGCTTGCGAACGACGAGCTCCGAGCAGCCGAGGCCGGCGGCGATCTCCGCGTAGGGACGCTCGTCGACGACGCGGGCCACGAGCGCGGCGCGCTCGGCGTGGGGGAGCGTGTGCAGCAGGCCGGTGGCGGCGCCCCGTCCGGCATCGGCGAGCGCGAGGACGCGCTCAAGGTCGCTCTCGGCGAAGTCGAGCGGTCGCAAGTCGAGGCGCTCGCGGGCGCGGCTGTCCACCTGGCCGCGACGCAGGCTGTGCCCGAGCACGTTGCGGGCGATCCCGGCCAGCCAGCCCTCGGCGGTCTCGTGCTGGGCCACGTAGCGGGGCGCCGCTCCCAGGGCGGCCGCGAACACCTCGGCGGTGAGGTCGGCGGACAGCTCGGGGTCGGCGGTGCGTCGCATCAGCAGCGCAACGACGAGCGATAGGTGGCGGCGGTAGAAGGCGGCGAACGCCCGCTCGTCGCACGCGGCGATCGCGGCGATGAGCCGGGCGTCAGACCAACGGGTGCGGTCGCGGGGATGGGCCATCCTCAGTTCATACCGCAGCGCGGCCCGGCTGTGACCGGACAGCGCCGGCCGGGCGCTACGGGGGGCCGAGGGCGGGGCGCGCCCGGACGGCGAATCCGGCGCGGGCCGGCAGCCCGCCGCCGCTGCGGGTGCGCCCGAGCCGCCAGACCGGGCTGCGCCCGCTCGCCGCCCTCCCGCCGAAGGCGAAGCTGTTCCTCGCGGTGGCCGGGCTCGCGATCCTCGGCTTCGTCGTGTGGCTGGCGGTGCGAGTGCTTCAGAGCGACGGTCGCACGCTCGCGATCGTGCTGATCGTGCTCAGCTGCATCGGAGGGCTCGTCGTCGGCAGCGCCGTGGTGACGCTCACCCGCATGCTGTTCAGTCTGCGCGCGTTGCCCTATCTGCTCGGCCGCGGGCTACGCCGGCTGCTCAGCGGCCGCTGATGCCCACGGCCCGCGCTCGGCACTCGCGGTCGTCGCCTGTGCCAGGATCGCAGGGTGAGCGCTCGCACGAGACGTCGGCAACGCGTGGGGCCGATGAGCGTCAGCGCACTCGCGCGGGCGGCGCTGTTCGAGCCCGACGCGCGCATCCGCGGCGAGCGCACCCCGACCCGGGTGGCGATGTACGCGGGCGCCATCTTCGTCGTCGCCGGTCTCGTCAAGTTCGTCTTCCATCATTGGGAGCTGCACGCGTTCCATGACTTCGGGCTCCCGTGGCCGGCTGAGCTCGAGATCTTCGCCGGTGTGCTCGAGACGCTTGGCGGTCTGCTGCTCCTATGGCGCCGATGCATCGTCCCGGTCGCGCTCCTGCTCGCGGTGACGATGATCGTCGCCACCGTGTCCTCGGGGATCCTGCACGGCGACGTGATCCCGAGCCTCACCCTCGCGCCTGCCCTCCTGCTGGCGATGCTCTACCTGCTGATCCAGGCGCTGCTACCGCGCGGCGTGGTGGCAAGGGTGAGTGACGGCGGAGGGGGATGAGCGAGTCCGGCCCGTGACCCCATGACCCCGTGCCGCCCGCGCGATCGCCCACCGACGGCTTCGGCCGGCGGACCCCGCGCACGCGGTGGCCGCCCGCGACGCTGGGTCTGCCGGCGCCACCCCCGCCGGCGCCTGTCGCCCGCGACGGGGAGCGGGAAAACGTCCCACTCATCGCTGGCCCGGTCGTGAGTGGGCGACTTCGGCACTCGGAGTGCCGATTCGTCCCGATTGTTCCGTACGCGGCGACGGATGGGCACTTTTGACGCGGGCTGGGAGCACGCCGCCCGAGACGCCGCCATCGCGCCTCGCAGCTCGCGCCGCCGCGGGCCCCCCCCCCCCCCCAACCCCCCGCCACGCCGCTCCCCATCAGACGGCGGTGGCGCATCAGTGCGGCGTGACCCGGGGATAATCGGTGGGTGTCCGAGACGGCCCCCTTCGCGGAGATCGCCGGCGACCCCGAGACGACGTTGGACGAGATGGCGCTCGCGCTCGCGGGCGAGTTCCAGGACGTCGACGCGTCGGGTGCTCGGGCGCGGCTCGACGCTCTGGGCGCCGACGTGTCGCGGGCCGCGCAGCGGACGAGCGGTGAGCCCGAGGCGATGCTGCTCGCCTGCCGGCAGGTGCTCGGCGGCGAGCACGGATTCACGGGGGATCAGCGCCACTACGACAATCCGGTCAACTCGATGCTCGATCGCGTGCTCGAGCGCCGTCGCGGCCTGCCCATCCTGCTCTCCGTGGTGTACGTCGAGGTCGCTCGCCGAGCCGGGATCAGGCTGGCCGGAGTCGGTCTGCCGGGCCACTTCGTCGTCGGCCATTTCGGCGCCGATCCGCCGATCCTGGTCGATCCGTTCACGGGCGGCTCGACGATCCGCGCGGGCACCGCGGCGAGTCTCGTCCGGCCCTGGGGGGCGCCGGAGATCGCGATGCGCATGCTCAACAACCTCGTCGCGAGCTTCCAGCGCCGGGGCGACGTGGCCGGTGCGCTCCGCGCCGCCACGCTGCGGCTCACCCTCCCGGTCGCCGATGCGGAGCGACGCGACGTGCTCACCGCGGAGCTTCGCACCATCCAGGCCCGCCTCAACTGAGGGATGGCGGGCCGCCCGGTAGGGTCACCGCATGGTGACCGAGCCCGGCGTCCTTACGGTGACGGATCGCTTCGACGTCACGCTCGAGGCGGTCGTGCGCGTCGGCTGGGGAGGGGCACCGGTCCTGGTGGCCGCGGCGGCGTGTCACACCATGGATCGCTGCGCGGCGGCGTTCGACGCCCTGGTGGCCGCCCGGGTGCGGGCCGATCCGCAGGCCCTCATCTACGGGGTGACCTCGGCCCCGGGTGATCGGGCGACGGTGGCGCTGGATCCGCAGGGACTCGCCGCCCGGCCGACGCGGCTGTGGACGGCCATGTCCTACGGTGACCCGCTCCCGGAACGGGTGACGCGATCGATCGTGCTCGCGCGCCTCGCGAACCTCCTGGGCGGGCATGCGGCGGTGCGCGCGGAGGTCGCGGTGGCGGTCGCGGAGATGCTCGACGGCGGGCGGCTTCCGGTCGTGCCCGCGCAATCGAACGGGGGCTCGGGTGAGATCCTCGCGCTTGGCACCCTGTTCCACGACCTGAGCACACGGGTCGAGCTACGGGGCAAGGAGTGGATGGCGCTCATCAACGGCTCCCCGTGTGCGGCGGCGCTCATCGCCGACGCGACCCTCGCCGGGCGGGCGCGGCTGGCCCTCGCCGAGCGGGTGTTCGCGCTCGTGGCCGATATCACCGACACGCCGCCCGAGCACTATGCCCCGGAGCTCGAGGAGCTGTGGGGCGATGAGCACGAGGCGGCCGCGCTGCAGTCGCTGCGCGCCCTGCTCGGGGAGCGAGCCGGCGCCCCGCAGGCCCACCAGGCGGCGGTGTCGCTGCGCATCCTGCCACGCGTGCTGGGGGCGAGCCGGCGGGCTCAGGCCCTCGGCGAGGATGCGGCGCGCGTGTCGTTGTCCGCGGTGACCGACAACCCGGTGTTCCTCGCCCCGAGCGAGCGTCATCCCGACGGGGCGGTGTACTCAACCGGCGGCTACCACAACGCCCGAGCGGCGCCCGCGATCGACGGGCTGGCCCTCGCCCACGCCGATCTGTGCCAGCTCAGCCAGCGCCTGAGCGACCATCTCTTTCACCACCCCCGGGTCGCGCCCCTGGTCGGGGGCGACGAGTGGTCGGTCAAACCGCTGCACATGGCGGTCAACGGCTGGGCGGAGGAGGCCCGCGACGCCGCGCAACCCACGTTGCTCTCCCTCGGAGCCTTCGGACAGAACGACGTGCCGGAGCTCGCCTTCCTCGCCTGGCGCAAGGCCGCGACGGTTGCGCGCTGCCTCGACGGAGCGCTCGCCGGGCTGGCCGTCCTCGCGTCGCAGGCACTGCACCGGCAGGGACGCGAGGCGCCGCCGGCACTACGCGGCCTCCTCGACCTCGTGCGGTCGAGCGTCGCCCCCGTCGACGAGCCCCGGCCCATCGGTGCCGAGTGCCAGCGCCTGTACGAGCGGTTCACCAACGCGGCCACTGGGCAGGCGCCGCCGGTCATCTGAGTGGGCGTCGCCGGAGCGTCGTCTCCGAGATGCAGCACGCAGGTCGCATCCGCGAGGCGGTTATCGGCCGCGAGCGCGTTCACCCAAGAACACGCCCTGGATCGCCACTGCACAGCGAAGGCGCCGGAAGCCTTTCCCGGGCGGACCCGCGAGCGATTCGCGCGCTGGGCCGCTGATCCGATACTCGGCGCCATCCACGCCGCCAAACGCGTCTTCGACTACTGCGTGATGCTCGAGCCGCTACCCAGCGACCAGGTCGACAGCTACCTCGCGACCGTCCCGTGGGTCAGAGACCTTTCCGCGGGCGCGGATGTCCCGCCGGCGGCATTCATAGCGGCCCTGCGCGGGTCTCTGGCCGCCGCCCTGAGCCACGAGGACGGGCTCCTGCGCGCGACCGCGCCCCACCGACTCAGCCCGTCCCCGTTGCCATGGCACTACACCGACCCCTGTCGATGGCCCGCCGTCAGCCCCTGCATCTCGGGTCCTGGAACGGTGTCCCACAACGAGCACCTTGACCCGAAACGGACATACGGTAGGGGACATGTCAAAGGTCTCCTCCAGGAATCAGGTCGCGCTCCCCGTGGAAGCGATGTCAGCCGCTGGGCTGCGTCTCGGTGACGAGCTCACTGTCCGCCCCGTCGGCGATGGCGAGGTGCTTGTCGCCGCGCGTGGTTCGCGCGTCCGGCGGCACGCGGGCATCGCACAGCCCGGGATCTATGAGCCTGGCGAGCTCAACCGCCTGCGCGACGAGTGGGAACGCTGATCCTCGACGCCAGCGTCTTGGTCGGAATGCTGGACATATCGGACCCGCATCATCTGAGCGCCCTGCACGACGTCAAAGCCGCTGACCAGGCGGTACACGCGTGACAGACGCCAGCGAGCGCCTTGAAGCGAAGGCGTTGGTGGCGTTTGCCCGAGCTAACCGGACCAGCGAAGCGCGCGAGTCGGTCGCGTCATCAACCGAGGGCGAGGATGAGGCCGGCGGCGAGGAGCAGCGCGGCGGTGATCCCGTGGATGCCCAGTGCGGCGGAGAGCGTGCCGCCGTTGGTGTGCACGATGAGGGCGTCAGCGATGGGAGTGATCGTCACGGCGATCATCGCCCAGCCAAGCGCGGTGCGGCCAGCGGCGGCCCAGACCGCGAACATGATCACTCCGGATGTGATGTCGCGGATGCCCTTGATCTCGGTCAGGGCGCGGAGATTGTCCGGGGCGACACCGTAGCCGAGCATCGCTTGCCGAGGTGCGAGGAGGAATCGAGCGCCGATGGTGATGATGGCGACAGATGCGAGGAGGGCGATGATCAGGGCGGCGAGGTGCATGGAGAGTCCTTTAGATTTGGTGACTAGCAACGTTATATAGCATTGCTAGACTACATTTCATGTCCCCACGGCCCGCCCCAGATCTCGACCTGAGACGCGAACAGATCGTCCACACCGCCCGCGACCTCGCCGAGGCCGACGGCTGGCCCGCCGTCACCATGCGCCGCCTCGCCGCAGGGCTCGGCGTCACCCAGCCGGTGCTCTACTCAGCCTTCGCCAGCCGCCAGGCACTCATCGACGCGGTGGCGCTCGACGGCTTCAGTGACCTCGCCGCGGCGCTCAAAGCGGTGGACGCCTCGCCCATGGCACGGATGCACGCCTACCTCGACTTCGCCACCGCGCACCCCCGGGCCTATGAGGCGATGTTCTCGCTGCCCTCAGGGTTGGCCTTCGCGACCCACGACACCCCCGAACCACTCCACCATGCCTTCTCGGCTATCCGCGACGCATTCCCGGACGCCGACGAGACCCAGGCGGAAGTTGCCTGGTCGGCGTGGCACGGCCTGGCCACTCTTCAGGCCGGCGGACGCCTGCGCCCAAGTCATGTCCACGCCCGACTCCAGCTCGTCCACCACATGCTCACCCACCAGAACACCCACTGATGCGCACCCTCATCGAAATCGTCGCCGGCCTCGCGATCCTCGCCAACGCCGTCATCTACGGCACCAACGTCTTCGGCGTCATCGTTCAGCGCCCCGCCATCGCCGCCGTCGATGACCGCACCCTCACCCAATCGCTCGGCCACATCCACTATGTCGCAGATGTCCGCTTCAAGGCAATCGGCATCGGCGGCCTCATCGCCGCCATCGCGACGGCTGCGCTCGCCGCCATCGCGACGGCTGCGCTCGCCGCCGGCACCGGTCACTGGGTCAGCGCCGCCGCCGGAGCGCTGGCCATCCTCGACCTACTGGTCTTCCTGGCGGTCTACACCCGAGTCGCGAAGCCAGTGAACTCCGCGCTGACCGCAGCAGCCTTCGCCGACTGAGTGCCAGCCAACGCGCGTGAGCTCCAGGCCCGCTGGGACTCGGTCATCAACGGCCGCGTCGCGCTAGGCCCTCGCGCTCGCCGGCCTCTGCGTCGGGCTCGCGGCGGCCTGATCGCCACACCGCGGACCCGGTCCTCAGCACACGACTTTGGCAGCACACGCACTCAAGATCAAACGGTGGCCGACTGACAAATGCACACCGGGATTCCCATCAAGCCGCGCTCACCGCCGTGACGCCGCGCTGTCCCGAAAGACCCGGCCGGTAAAGGCCAGTCAAGGGACGACGAACGGGACGCCAACTCGAGCCGGTGCAGGCACAGAAACCATCGAGGCGACGCAGGCGGTTCACTCGTGGTGACCGGGCCTCGCGAGATGCAAGAGGCGAGTCGACCGCTCCACCACCTGACGGACCCGCTCCATGATGGGGGGCGCGTCCGACTCTGTTGCTCGACGGTTCCGCGCCGGTGGAAGCAGCAGCGGCGGTGGAGGCTTCCCCGTCGGCGTTCAAGGAGAAGCCCCGAGATCGCAGAGGGGGGAAGGGCGCGTGCCATCGTGGGCGGGGATGGACCTGACGACCCCAGTCTTCGAACAGACTCTCCATCGTTCAGTGGCTCGTTTTCGGCTCAGTCGCTGAGCGGTGGTGGCAGACGCTGCCGGCATTGATCAACGACCTCGCCGTGCGTTGGGAGCTGACGATCGAAGGTCCCGTCGGGCGGGGCAACACATCGCTGCTGCTGCGCTGCTGTCGGACAGGTGGCTCGCCGGCGATCTCACTCCCGATTCTCAGCTGACCGCCTCCGAGAGCGTCAGCTCGACTGTTTGGGCCACTGCCGTCGCATGATCCTCTCGCTCGCGTCTGACCCTCAAGGTCGATGGTGTAGCGGTGGCCGGTACTCACACGCCAACCTCGACCGCCGACTCGACAGCCGGCAGGACCTCCTCGAGCCGGTCGACGGTCGCGAGCGCCGGAAACAGTCGCGCCCAACTCAGCGCGAGCGCCACCGTCACGCAGCCGCCGCCCACGACGGCGGGGATCGTCCCCACGAATGAGGCTGAGAGCCCCGACTCGAACGCCCCGAGCTGGTTTGACGCGCTGATGAACAGCATGTCGACCTCATCGACGCGTCCGCGGAGGCGATCATGGGTCGCGCGTCAATGGTCGTCGAGCGCACGTGCATCGAGTAGATCGTGACGAACCCGCTCACCCCGTGCGCGATGAGCGAGACGGCGAACGTCCGGGAGAGTCCGAACGCGACCATGCACGCCCCGTAGGCGAGCACGACCAAAGCAGCAGCCGCCCCGCGTGACCGCCGATCGGCCAGCGGATGATGGCCGCGGCGGCGACAAGCGCCCCAATCGCGGGGGCGGCGCGCAGCACCCCGAGGCCGGACGCGCCGACATGCAGGATGTCGCTGGCGAACATCGGCTGCAGCGCGACCGTGCCGCCGAACAGCACGCCGAGTACGTTGAGCAGGATCGCGCCGAGCAGATCTTCGTGCTGCGCACGAACCGCAGCCCCTCAAGCACGATTCGATCCTTGGGGCGCCCGGCGTGTCGGCTGTGTCGGCCGTGTCGGCGGCGGCTGCCCGACCGGGCCCGATCCGGACGGTTGCGAGCGCCGCAAAGGCGCACCAGCTTGCGGCGATGAGCTACGCCAGCGCCGGCGACACGTCGTAGAGGAGCCCGCCGAGCGCCGGCCCGATCACCAGCGAGCCCTGGACAGCGAACGAGCGCAGCCTCATCGCGGAGCTGAGCAGGTCGCCGGGCACGAGTGTGGGCGGCATCGCGCGGTACGCCGGCTGCGCGAGCGCCATCGTCACCCCGACCCCGACGGCGAACGCCAAGTAGGGCAGCAGCGAGCGCACGCCTGCTCCGCTCACGAACGCGAGTCCGACCCCGACCGAGATCCCGATCGCGTTGGCGCTGATGAGGATAAGGCGCCGCGGGACTCTGTCCGCGAGCTGGCTTGCGGGCAGGGCTAGCACAGACAGCGGGACGAACTCGGCAAGCCCGATCCACCCGAGATCAAGCGCCGACCCCTGATGAACGTAGACCTCCCAGCCGAGGACGACCTCGAGCATCTGCAGCGCGGTCGTCATCCCCAGGACCGCGCACCACCAGCGGCGGAAGTCGGGCACCTCGAATGCGGGACCAAACCGTTTCATGGTGCATCCGCTCCGTGAACGTCAAGGGTCTTGGTACTGAACATCAGCGCAGACGGCGATACCGGAAGGTAGGACGCCCGTGCAAGGCAGAGGTGAGAGAAAGTTCGTGGCATCGCTTTGAGGTACCGTGTCGCCGGGCAGGTTGCGGGTCTGCCACCGCGGCCGTCGCCATCAAGGACGCCGGGCAGACGAGTTCCTTCCCGCAGCAAGGGACTGCCACAGCAGGGCACCTCGTTCAGAGACGAAGGAGGGACCAGCACCTCGCCGGCGACTATCCGCGCTCGCCGCCACGAGACCGGCTCACGACCAGCACACGCCCCTCCCGCGACCGCACGTCGCAACCCTCCCCGAGCCAGCGATGCGACGACCAGTTGAATTGGCTTCCGAGTCCGGTCGGAGTGGTGAATGAGCCCGGGGTCGGGCCGGTGGCAGCTGACGGCATGCTTCAGCGCGTCGATCACGTGCGCTTGACGCATGCGTTCGGCCATACTCCAGCCGACTATTTGGCGGCTGTGGCTCCTGGACCACGGCGAGGTGGCACCCCTCCAGGTCCGCAGATAGGTGAAGGTCGTCCAGCTACAGAACATTGGGCGCCGGAATTGGCGCTGCGCGAGGTCGTTGCCCACCTGCACGCCGGGACGCGCGCGTTGTTCTGCCAGTTCTGCGGTGCTCTCGGGCATCAGGCCCGACAGGCCGGCCTGTCGGATCAACCGCTCGACTCGCTTGCGTCCGACCCGGACGCCGTGGCTCACCGCCAGCTCGACGTGCATCCGCGGCGCGCCAGTAGACGTAGCGGCCGGCCCCCTGGATCTCGTTGATCTTCTCCAGGCCATGCCTCTGAGAGCGGCCGATCTGACTTGGCCGGGCAACGGGCGGCGGCCTCGGCGAGACAACCGCTCGGGAAGGTTTCGGGCCCCGGCGGAGTCCTTCTGACTACAAGTCCGCCCGCCGGCGGTTGATCGACGGCGGGACGGCCCCCAAAACAAGCACACCGGAGATGACACATTGTCCATGCACACCAATCCCGTGAACGCTACGGTCGCCCTCGTGCGGCGGGGGACTGCTTCGGGATTACGCCTGCGGCTGCTGGGCGCGGCTGTCGCGGCGTCGCTGGCCATCGACGCCTACGTCCATCTTCATGACGCGCACTTCTACGGGTCCTCGACCGCTTTGATCAGTAAGGGAGCACTGTTTCAGGTTCAGGCGGTTGTCGCCATCGCGGTCGCGATCGCGATGCTGGTGCGACCAACCCGGCTGGTGTGGGCGCTCGCGGTGCTGGTGACCGTCAGCGCCGTCGCGGCCGTGGTGCTCTACACCTACGTCAACGTCGGTGCGATCGGCCCGCTGCAGGACATGTACGAGCCGACGTGGCAGGTTCCCGGCAAGATTCTCTCTGCGTACTTCGAAGGCGCCGGTGGGCTGCTGTCGGCCACCGGGTTGGTCTTGGCGGTGCGAGCGCGCCGGGCATTGGACGTGGCGCGCCGCCCACGATAACCGCGAGCTGAAGCCAGGGGTCTAGGTGCTGGGCAGGCTGAAGCGCACCCGAGTGCCCCTGCCCCAGATGCGATCGCCCTGCCCTGATGCGATTGCCCCGCCCTCGGAAGATCGCGCGAGAGATCGTGACACCGAGGCCTGCGCTACCAGTCGACGCACCATGTGTCCGGCCCTGAATGAGGGGGTTGGAATACCAGCCCGGGCCAAGCGAGTGGTTTACCCTCGCCGGTGTCGACCACCTGAGAGTCCAGTTGACCGGTGAGCTTGTCGTCCAACCTCGGCTTGATATTGGCCGGCCTCCCAGGTCGCGCCGGCGGGGGATTCCTAGCCGTGCGGGTGGCACCCCGCGCGGTGCCCACAACCGCATAGGAAGACAGGCATGGCGCGAGGCAGCTCCCTCGTGGCTTGGATATGCACGCCACGAGATCGTGGCGCAGGTCCTCGTCGCCGAGACGCGCGAGCTTCGGGAACTTGTCGGGGTCGGGGAGAACCGGGGGTCTTGCCAAGACGGCCGGGTTCTGCGCGGGACTGCCGCGCTCGCGTGCGCGCGGCGTGAGCCAGCTCCGACCGGCGGGACTCGAGGCCGAGCTCGCTCGCCTCGCCGACGGCTCCCGCCCCGTCGCTGAGCGTTATGCGCTGCGCGCCCGGGCTCCCCGGAGCTTGCCGCTGCGTTGCACAAGCAGACGCACGCGGTGTGCCTGATGCACAGTCGATAAGTTCGGCGCACCATCGCAGCTACGAGCAGCGGTGAGGCGATGAGCGGGGCCGAGAATACGAGCGCGCACCAGCAGGACCGTGTACGCCACGAGCGCACCCTCCCGGGGCCTGAGCCTGGACGCGTCCCAGCAGCGGGGGCGGGGGGGGGGGGGGGGGGGGGGGGCGCGCGCGCGCGGGGCGGGGCGGCGGGGGGGGGGGGGGGG
>CAXTTD010000059.1:11102-11836 GCA_964246945.1 uncultured Solirubrobacteraceae bacterium
CCCCCCCCCGCCCCCCCCCCCCGGGGGCCTGCCCGGGCCCGCGCCCCCCCCGGGGGGGCGCGGGTCCTGCCGGGGGGCCGCCGCGCTGGCGGTTTCGTGGCCGTCGTAGTCGTGATTCTCGGCCGGCGGTGGCTCGCCGACGGTTGCGGGGGACGGGGTCATCTGGCGCTGTCGGAGGCGACCACCGTACGCGCCGGTCCGCGGCGCTTCTGACCGCGATCTGCTCGCGCTGCGCGTCGGTCACATTCCGCTCCCGTCTTATGAGCGCATGTCAGCGCGAGCACACATGCGGCCCGTCGGGACGGGCCGCAAGTGTGGGGCGGGGAGCTAGTGCACGAAGTGTCCGGTGGGGCTGATCGCGGGCCAGCTGCCGCCGAACTCGGTGGCGCCGACATAGCTGACGTCGCCCGGTCCGCCAGCCTGGGCGTAGCTGTAGAGGGGGTGCCCGGCGTAGGTGATCTGGTGGGCGCCGTGGACGGCGATTGTCCCCAGCAGCGAGCGGTTGACGCCGTGACCGGCAGACGGCAATCCGTGAGCGGTGATCATTGGCCACACCGCGAGGCAACCGTGGACTGATGTGCACGCGTCCCGGTCATGTCCGTCGCGAGTGAACGCGTAGAGCGTCTCGCCGCCGGGGCCGACGAGGATCGTCCCGATCGAGGTCCGGCGGACGGAGATGGTCGTGGCGGACGCGGTCGACGCGGTGGGGGTGGACGCGTGAGACTGTGCGGCCG
>CAXTTD010000060.1:0-11634 GCA_964246945.1 uncultured Solirubrobacteraceae bacterium
GCGCCCGGGCGCCGAATGCCCCCCCCCGGCAGGCCGCCTACCGGGGGCCCGCGGGGGGGGGGGGGTGACGAGGCGCACGCCGGGACCGATCTGCACGTCGGCGCCGATCCGCACCTCGGCGGAGTCGAGGATGACCGCGCCGACGTTGATGAACGTGCGGGGCCCGACGCTCACCTGGTAGCCGTAGTCGCAGTGCAGCGGCGCGAGCACCTCGGTGTCGGGTCCGAGCTCGGCGAGCAGGCCCCGCAGCAGCTCGTCGGCGGTGAGCGGATCGGTTGGCGCCAGGAGCCCCCATTGCGCGAGCACGGCACGCGCGCGGGCCCGGTCGGCGACGAGCTCGGCGTCGCCGGCCAGATACCACTCGCCGGCGAGCATCCGCTCCCGCGCGCTCGCCGCCGAGCTGCCCATCAAGCGTCGAGGCGCCGCACGTCGTAGCCGGCGGCGGCGAGCGCGGCGAGGATCGCCGAGCCGTGCTCGGGGCCGCGCGTCTCCAGGGTGATCTCGACGCCGGTCTCCCGTACGTGGAGCGGCGCCGCCTCGCGCACGTGGCCGGCGTGCACCACGTTGGCGCCCGAGCGCGCGACCTCGGTGAGCAGTGTGGCCAGCGCGCCCGGCCGGTCGGAGATGCGGGTGAACACGCGTACCCGCCGGCCCTCGGTCGCCTCGTGACGCTGGGCGATCATGGCGAGCAGGCCGGCGTCGACGTTGCCCCCCGAGAGGATGGCGGCGGTCGACCCGTGGGTGGCGGGGGAGACCTTGCCGGCGAGCAGCGCCGCGACCCCGACGGCGCCGCCGCCCTCCACCACGAGCTTCGAGCGCTCGAGCAGCCACACCATCGCGTCGGCGGTCTCGTCCTCATCGACGACGACGATCTCGTCGACCCAGCGGCGCACCAGCGCGAGCGTCGTCTCGCCGGGTCGCTTCACCGCGATGCCGTCCGCGATCGTCGCCGCGCGGGGGACGATCGTCTCCGGCGCACCGTGGGCCAGGGAGTCGGGGAACGCGGCGCAGGCGGCCACCTGCACGCCGACGACGCGGATCTCCGGGCGAGCGCACTTCAGCACGCCGGCGACGCCGGAGATGAGCCCGCCGCCGCCGACGGGGACGACGACGGTCCCGAGGTCGGGGACGTCCTGCAGGAGCTCGAGGCCGAGGGTCGCCTGCCCGAGGATGACGTCGGGGTCATCGAACGGGTGCACGAAGCCGGCCCCGGTGCTCTGGGCGCGCTCGAGCGCGCGGGCCACCGCCTCGTCGACCGACTCGGCGACGAGGTCGACGGCGCCGCCGAACGCCTGCACGGCGGCAACCTTGGCCACCGGCGCCTCGCGGGGCATGAACACCTCACAGGGGATCCCGCGCGCCCGGGCGGCGTAGGCGAGCGACTGGCCGTGATTACCGGCGCTGCCGGCCACGACGGCCGTCGGGTGCTCGAGGCGGGCGATGCGGTGGGCGGCGCCGCGCAGCTTGAAGGAGCCGGTGCGCTGGAGGTTCTCGGCCTTCAGTACCACCTGGCCGCCGCAGGCGTCGGAGAGGCCCCGGGAGCTGAGCAGCGGGGTGCGGCGGATGAGCGGGCGCAGGAGCTCCGCCGCCAGCTCGACCTCGCCGGCGCCGATGCGGCGCACCACCTCCTCGGCACGGGGGGAGCTGGCGGTGGAGAGGTCCACGCCGTGTCCAATATCAGATCGACGCAGACACCGTCACCGGCCGGTTACCGTGTCGGGTGTGCCGGCGGCCGCGGAGACCGGGCCCGCGATTCTCGTCGAGGGCGTGACCAGGGCGTTCGGCGACGTGGTGGCGCTCGCCGGCGTCGACCTCAGTGCCGATGAGGCAACCGTGCTCGCGCTGCTCGGACCCAACGGCGCTGGCAAGACGACCCTGGTGCGCATCCTCACCACGCTGCTGGCCCCCGACGGCGGCCGCGCGAGCGTCGCCGGCCTGGATGTCGTGCGCGAGGCGGCGGCCCTGCGCCAGCGCATCGGTCTCGCCGGTCAGTACGCGGCCGTGGACGAGAACCTCACGGGACTGGAGAACCTCACCATGGTCGGTCGCCTGTACGGGATGCGCCGCAGTACGGCGAAGGCGCGCGGGCGGGAGCTGCTGGACAGCTTCGGCCTGCGCGATGCGGCCTCGCGTCCCGCCTCGACCTACTCGGGTGGCATGCGCCGCCGCCTGGACCTCGCGGCCGCGCTCGTCGCCCGCCCTCCGGTGCTGTTCCTCGACGAGCCGACCACCGGTCTTGACCCGCGCAGCCGGCTCGACATGTGGGAGACGATCGAGGGCCTGGTCGCCGACGGCACCACCGTGCTGCTCACCACGCAGTACCTCGACGAGGCCGACCGGCTCGCCGCCACGATCGCGGTGATCGACCACGGGACGGTGATCGCCCAGGGCAGCTCCGACGAGCTGAAGGATCGCCTCGGCGGGGAGCGGCTCGAGGTGACGCTCGAGGATCCCGGGCAGTCGTCCGCGGCCGTCAGGGCGCTCGCCGATATGGCCGACGAGCTGCCGACCGCGGACGGCGGCGTGGTGTGCGTCGCGGTGTCCGCCCGCGCCGGGTTGCTCGTCGACGCGGTGACACGCCTGGCCGCGGCCGGCGTCGGTGTCGCCGACGTGAGCCTGCGCCGGCCAACGCTCGACGACGTCTTCCTGTCGCTCACCGGACACGCCGCGGAGGCCGACGGCACGGCGAGCGAGCTGCCGGCCTGATGCGCCGCCTGCTCAGCGACACGCTCGTCATCGCCGAGCGCAACCTCATCCGCCTGCCCCGCCGTCCCGATCTGCTGCTCGCGTTCACCGTCCAGCCGATCATGTTCGTGCTGCTGTTCCGCTACGTGTTCGGCGGCGCCATCCGCACCGGTCGGGTGCCCTACGTCGAATACCTGCTGCCCGGCATCGTGGTGCAGACGATCGCGTTCGGCGGCTTCGTTACCGCGCTCGGGCTCAACGACGACGTCCACAAGGGGCTCATCGACCGCTTCCGCTCGTTGCCGATGGCGCGCCCGGCGGTGCTCGCCGGGCGCACGCTCGCCGACGTAGTCACCAACGGCCTGTCGATCGCGGTGCTCGTTCTCACCGGCGTCGTGATCGGCTTCAACTTCGAGTCGTCGGTGGGGCAGGTGATCGCCGGCATTGCCCTGCTGCTGCTCATCGGCTTCGCCTTCTCCTGGGTGTTCGCGTTCGCCGGCCTCGTCGCCTCGACTCCCGAGGCGGCGCAGTCGATCGGCTTCATCGCGATCTTTCCGCTCACCTTCATCTCCTCGGCGTTCGTCCCGGTGACGACGATGCCCGCCGGCCTGCGGGCCTTCGCCCACGTCAACCCGTTCACGATCATGGTCGACGGAATGCGCTCGCTGTGGCTCGGGGAGCCCGCGGGTACCCACGTGTGGGGGGCGTTCGTCTGGGCCCTGGTGATCCTCGTGGTGTTCGCGCCGCTCGCGGTGTGGCGCTACCGCCATGCCGCCGGCGGCGCGTAGCTGAGCCGAGTTCGCTGCCTCGTGGACCGGCGGACCGGCGCCCCGGGCTCGTCGCCCGGCGCCGGGCGTGTCCATGCGCCGTGAGGCTCCATGGTGAGCAGCGCTCCGGGACGCTGTCGGATGGTCGCCGTCGCCCCTGCCTGGCGCGCCTCGCAGGGTCCTGTCGGGGGGTTTCGGAGGCGTCCTGACGACCGGCCTCGGGGGTCGTCGTCGCAGGTTCCGTCGTGATTGACCAGCGAGAATCGAGGATGGCGAGACTCCGAGGACGGTGCCCAGTGTGCCCGTGCCCGTGCCCGTGCCCGTGGGGCGGGCACAACTGCCCCGGCGTCGCGGTTACCGGGCTGGGTGTCCTTGAGTGCCCGCAGCCGGCACGGACGCCGGCATGACGGTGCCCGCGTCGCCGCGCTCGCGTGGCGGGTTTCGCGTCGTCGCTCCAGTGTCGCCGCTTCCGCGTCGACGGCTCCTCCGGCATAACAGTTCGCAGCAGCCCTCACACGGGACGGAATTCACCGCGGCGAGCATTTGGATCCCACTCATCCGCCCGACCGGGACGGGCGGGATGTTTCGGCACTGCGAATGCCGAAACATCCCGTTCGGGGTCGATTGAGCCGCGAGTGGGATTAAATCCCGTCCGCGCTCACGGGCCGCCTGGCTCAGTTCAGCGCGCCCCGGGCGATCGCCAGGCACGCCTCGCAGCGCGGCCACGGCGGGTTCCACGGGTAGCCGGTGACGTCCTTGCCGCACAGGGCGGTGTCGGGATCCTCGTCGGTCACGAGGTGGCAGATCTCCTCAAAGCCGTGCGCGTCGCGGCGTGGGACGTTGCGACAGTCGGGATGGACGTTCGGGATCCGCGTGGGGACGCTGGGCACGGCCAGTCGAGCATAACCCCGCGCCGGGGTGCGGTCAGTCGCTCTCCGCCTGCCCGCCGGCGACGGTGCGCAGGTGGGTGAAGGGACGCCCGCCGCGCAGCTCGGCGATGACCGCGTCGATGAGGGTCCACGTTCGAATGGCAACGGCGCGATTGCCAATCGGAACTCGGCGCCATCAACGGAGCTGATTCCATGGCGTCCGTCTCCCGGCATGATTCCTGGAGGGCTCACCCCGAGGAACGCGCCAAGCCGTTCGCTCAGAGCAACGCTATGGCAATCGGTTCGAGGGCGAAGGCTGGACTCCGGGGGTCGCCATACCACGCATGAAGTACCCCGTTCTCAACCTTGACCTCCGGAAGCGGCAGGCGACCATTGCCGGGGGGCCAAGGATCTGTCGTCGCCTCCGCAACGGCATCTTGAACGGCACTCAGTACCGCTCAGGTTGCTGATTCAACCTCGTCCGCAGTGACCCCAGAGCCGTCCTGATCGAGCAGCTCTCGAACCATCGCTGAGGCGGTGTGTGAACCACCCGACACCACCACGCATCCGTTCTCGGCGGTAACCGATATGGAGCTGGGAAGTACCGACTGCAGCTGACGCACAAGTTGCCCAGCGAGCCACGACGCTGATGCGGCAACCGGAGGCGTCCTGTCACGAGACCGCTGATAGTCCTGGTTCTTGCCAGCTGATGGTTCCTGCATTCCCTGTCACGGTAACTCCGGCATGACGGAAGCGAGCGAGTGCTCGGAGGCGCGGTCGACGAGCCAATCGTCCCGATGCTGGTCGGCGGCGAGGTGGGCGTTCTCGGCACCCGGGCTGCCGGGCGTTCCTCGCGGGGCAGGCATGCTTCACCGAGGCCCGCGCCGGGGGGTGCGGCGGGACTATCCGCGCTCGCCGGGCTCGACCGGGAATGGGTCCCAGTCGATCTGCGCGTGCAGTTCGGCGGCTGAAAGGTCAATGACCGTCGAGCGCTCGACGGGCTCATAGGCGCCGTCGCGCAGGACGCGCCAGTCGACCGTGCGCGCCTCGGGGTCGACAATGACCAGCTCTGAGACCGCGTGGGCTGCGTAGAAGTCGAGCTTGTGCCGGGTCTCGTCGCGAGGCGACACTACCTCGACGGCCAGCGCCGCGGTGTGATTCCACTGCGCCGCGGGCGGCCGCAGCAGGGTCAGGCCAGGGACGCGGTGGTCGTCTCGGATACCGATCCCGGCCGCACCGATGGCCGCCATCCCCCGGGCCCTGGCCAGTGGTCTGAGCACCGCGCGCAGCTCGTCGACGACCAGCTCGTGCCGGGGCGACGGGGGCGGGCTCATGTGGAGCACACCCTCCCACACCTCGCCATGACGATCTGCGCCCCACTCGTGGCGACGCTTGATCAGCGCCTCGACCTCGGCCGGCAGCGGATCGAAGATCAACGTCGGCATTACCACAGGGTACAGGCGTCCTGGGGGCCGCGGACGTCGCGATGGGGGGCGTCGCGTCAGATTCGCTTCAGCCGCTCTCGGCCTGCCCGCCGGCGACGGTGCGCAGGTGGGTGAAGGGACGCCCACCGCGCAGCTCGGCGATGACCGCGTCGATGAGGCTGTCGGACTCGATCACGCGTCCGTCGGTGACCGCGGCGACCGTCGCCCGCTTGGCCTGGATGAGTCGCGACATCGTCTCGTCGATGGTGTCGGCGGCGAGCAGGTACCACGCGGTGACCGCGTCGTGCTGGCCGATGCGATGGCAGCGGTCCTCCGCCTGGTCGTGCATCGCCGGGGTCCACTCGAGCTCCAGGAAGGCGACGTTCGAGGCCCGGGTGAGCGTGATCCCCTGGGCCGCGGTGCGCGTCGCGCACACGATCAGCGCCGGGCCGGCGGGGTCCTGGAAGGCGGCGATCGAGCGCTCGCGGGCCGGCAGCGGATCTTCGCCGAGCAGGTGCAGCGCGTCCGGGAAGCGGGCGATGACGGCCTTCTGAACCTCCACGTGGCGGGCGAACAGCACCAGCGCCTCCCCGGAGGCCAGGAAGTCCTCGACCCACGCGAGCGCCGCGGCGAGCTTGCCGCGGGCGGCGAGCCGCTGCAACGTGCCGAGCTGGGCGAGGCGCTCGGCGCGCAGGGTGGCCGAGATCTTCGCGTTGAGCTCGGAGAGGTCGAGTGGCTGGGTGCGCAGCCATTCGATCACGTCGCGCTGGGCGAGGCGGTACTCGGACTCGTTGGTGAGCGCGATCGGCACCACCACCTGGCGCTTGGCCGGCAGCTGGGGGAGCACGTCGGCCTTCAGGCGGCGCACGAAGCAGCGCCGGCGCAGGTGCCAGTGCAGCCGCTCCTCCATCAGCCGGCCCCGGAACTGGTGGGCGAAGCGCGCGCCCGAACCGAAGTCCTTGAGGCGATCGATCACCCGCAACTGGGCGATGAGCTCCTCGGGATGGTTGAGCACCGGAGTGCCGGTGAGCGCGAGCTTCAGGCCGTTCGGGCGCACGGCGGCCGCGAGCGCACGCACCGCGTGGGTGCGCTTCGCGCTGGGGTTCTTGCAGTAGTGGGACTCGTCGACGACCACCGCGGCGAGGCGACGGCGGGCGAGCGCCTCGCGGTGGGCGGCGACGATCTCGTAGTTGAGGATGGTGATCTCCCCGCGCGGGGGTACGGCGACGCGGCCGGTGACCACGGCGACCGAGCGATGCGGCAGCCAGCGCTCGGCCTCGCGCTGCCAGGTGAGCTTCATCGCCGCCGGGCACACGACGACCGCCGGGAACGCGTCGTCGGCCTCGAGCGCGGCGAGCGCCTCGACGGTCTTGCCGAGTCCCTGCTCGTCGGCGACGAACGTCGTGCGGGCCTCCAGCACGTAGCGGACCCCGGCCCACTGGAAGGGGGCGAGCTCGCCGCCGAGCCGGTCGGCCACCTCGGCGATCGGCTCGGCGTGGTCGGCTCGGCTGCGGGCCACGGCGTCGGCGGCGCGGGCGCTCTCGGCCCGGAGCTCCTCCAGGGTCTCGCGCGCGTTCGGGGTGACCGGGACGCCGTGCTCGAGCAGGAACGGATCGAGGGCGGTGATCACCCACGGGTCGACGGCGAGCGCCCGGGTGCCGCCGGCGCCAGGCAGACGTTCGAATGCGGCCCCGATCGCCGGGTCGAAACCGACTTCAAGCCGGAGCTCCTCGCCCTCGACGCCGCGGTGCAGCGCGAGCTGGGCGGGCGGAGGCGGCTCGTCGTGCTCGAGTGCCTGAAGGCAGCGCTCGGCGGCCGGGTCGAGCTGGGCGGAGCGCTCGCCGCGCAGCGCCCGTGCGACCTCGAGCGAGAGCGGGGCGAGGGTGCGGCCGCGGGCGTCGATGACCGTCGTGGCGTCGATCGGGTCGGGCAGCGGCCCGGCGAGCGTGTCGAGCACGAGCCACCCGGCGCCGTCGTGACGGGTCGTGCTCACCCGGCCGATCCAGCGGGCGCTCACCGAGTGCAGCCACTGGGCGACCTCGGAGGAGGCGCGCAGCTCCGGATAGCGCTCGAGCAGGTCCTGGACCTTGAGCGCCGCCCAGTCGCTCGCCGGCGCCGACCACTCCTTGGAGTCCCAGTCGAAGCGGCGGTGGGGGATCGAGCGGGCGTGCTCGACCAGCGCGCGGTCGTAGGGGAAGGCGAGCACCACCGTGCGCTCCCCGTCCCGGTCGCGGCGCAGCTCGATGTTGGCTCGGGGCTCGACCGCCTCCACGATGGGAGTGACGTTAGAGCGCGCGTCGGCGGGGTTCAGCGTGCGTGCGGGCCCACGGGGACGGCGAGCTCCTCGTCGACGGTCGGCTCCGCGCTGCCGTCGCGCTCGGACTCGACCGCGGCGTGCTCGGCGGCCTCCTCGGCGTCCATCGCCCTGGCGGCCTGCGCGGCGGTGGCCAGCCCCCACTTGGTCGTGGACGCGAGCCCGACGACGAACAGGAAGACGCCGATCCCGGCGACGATCCACCACACGACGTGGGTCGCGGCGGGAAACCCGGCGCCGACCGCGCTGAGCCCCGTGCCGCCGGCGAGGGCGCCGAAGATGGCCACCCCGAACGTGGCGCCGGCCTGGCGGGAGGTGGAGGCGATCGCCGCCGCCACGCCCGCCATCGAGGGCGGCATTCCGGAGACAGCGGTGTTGGTGATCGGCGGATTGAGCATCCCCATGCCGAGGCCGAGCAGCAGGTAGGCGCCGAACAGGTAGGTGTAGGAGGTGCTGCCGGTGATCCGGGTGAGCATCACCCCAGCGGCCGCGATCGCGGTCGAGCCGAGCAGCAGCGGCACCCGGGCGCCGTAGGTGCCGACGAAGCGTCCGGTGAGCGGCGCCATCACCAGCAGCGGCACCGCCATGGGCAGCGTGTCGAGGCCGGCGTGCAGAGGGGAGAGGCCGCGCGCGTCCTGGAGGTAGAGGGTGTTGATGAACAGGAAGCCGCCCTGGACGGTGAAGGCGCCGAGGGCGAGCGCGGTGGCGCTCGAGAACGGGGCGCTGCGGAAGAACCGCATCTCGATCAGCGGCTGGCGGATGCGTTGCTCGATCAGCACGAGCGCGACGAACGCGGCGAGCGAGATTCCCCCGAGGCCGAGCGTCTGCAGCGACAGCCAGCCCGCGGAGGGCCCCTCGATGATCGCGTAGATGAGGCTCGCCAGGGCCACGATGACGAGCAGCTGCCCGACGGGGTCCACGCGGCGCGGGCGCTCGGCTCGGGACTCGGGCACGTACCGCGCGGTGAGCACGATCGCCACCACCGCGATCGGCACGTTGACCAGGAACACCGCGCGCCAGGAGACCGTGTCGACGAGCAGGCCGCCGACGACGGGGCCGAGGGCGAGCGAGATCCCGATCACGCCGCCCCACACCCCGATCGCCTGCGCGCGCTCGCGAGGATCGGTGAACACGTTGCGGATGATCGACATCGCCACCGGATTGAGCATCGAGCCACCGATCGCCTGGATGATGCGGGCGACGATGAGCAGCGGGAGGCTGGGGGCGAGCGCGCAGATCAGCGAGCCGAGCCCGAACAGGGTGAGCCCGATCTGGAATACGCGCTTGCGCCCGAGACGGTCGGCGGTCGAGCCCGAGAGCATGAGCAGGCTCGCGAGCACGAGCGTGTACGCGTCGATCGTCCACTGCAGCCCTGACAGGGAGGCGTGCAGCGAGCTGTGGATCGCCGGCAGCGCGACGTTGACGATCGTCGCGTCGAGGCCGACGATGAGCAGGCTCATCGAGCAGATGCCGAGAATCACCAGGCGCTTATGGCGCTCGGCGACCACCTGGCCGGGGTCAGGTGCGGCGGGTCCCTCGGGTCCCTCGGGCCTGGGCGGCGGAACGCTCATTCCCTATGACACTATTCAGCCGCGAGCCCCATCGCGTGAGAGCTGACTCCCCGTGCGTCAGTTTTGCGTCCGCGCGCCAGCGGCGGGTACCGGACCACGATGAGTGATTCGATTGAGGCCGGCATCCCGGCGCACCAGGAGGCCGGCATCCCGGTGCACCAGCCCCCGCGCCAGCACGCTGATTCCAATGATGGCCATTCTGCCGACGGGCGGGCGCTGCCGAACCCCTCGGCGGGATGGACGGGGACGATCTTCCGGCTGGCGTTCGGCGTCATCTGGGGCATCGACGCCTATCTGAAGTGGCTGCCGGGGTTTCGCCACACCTACATCTCCAGCCTGAAGATGACCGCCCAGGGACAGCCTTCGTTCCTGCACGGCTGGTTTCACTTCTGGATCACCGTCCAGTCGAGCGCCCCGACGCTGTTCGCGGTGCTGGTCGGCGTCCTCGAGAGCGCCCTCTGCCTCGTGCTCCTGTTCGGCGTGGCGCGGCGGGTCGGCTACGCCGTGGGCGCGGTCTACTCGGTGTTCCTGTGGGCGGTGGGAGAGGGATTCGGGGGGCCGTACGTAGCCGGAAGCACCGATATCGGGACCGGCATCATCTACGCGATGCTGTTCCTCGCGCTGCTCGTGTTCGCTCCACCGGCGCGGCGCGAGCGGCTCAGCCTGGACCGCGTCCTGGATCGGCGTCGGAGCTGGTGGCGGTTTCTCTCCGAGCCCCACGCCGTCGATCGCGCTCGTGGCGGACCTCGGGTGGAACCGGTCGTCGTCGGCGAGATCTGAGGCGCCTCAACCGAGCTCGACCGCCCACGCCTCGATCAGGCGGCGGGCCGCCTCGACGTCGGGGGCGAGCGGCCGGTCGGCGAGCTCGGGGTCGAGCACCGCGCTCGCCGCCTGCCACAGCGCCCGGTTACCGGCTCCGTCGGGGGACCGGCCGGCGAGGCGCAGCGCGCGCACGGCGACCACGAGCTCGACCGCGATCACCACCCGCAACGCGTCGAGCGCCTCCCGCGCCCGGCGGGCCGCGGTGGGGGCAAGGCTCGAGTGCGACTCCACGCCGCGGGATACCGACACCGTCTGGGCGGCGACCGGGGTGACGAGCGAGCGCACCTCGGCGACCGCGGCGTGGGCGGTGTACTCGAGCACCAGCGCGCCGGACTCCGGTCCGGCGTGGCCGGGACGCGCGAGGAACGGCTCCAGGCCGGTGAGACCGGCGTCGAGCAGGGTCGAGACCCGCGCGGCGATGAGCGCCGCCGAGGACGCGAGGGCGGTGCGCAGGTTGTCGATCGCCCCCGCCAGCGGCGCCGCGTGGGGGTTCCCGTTGGGCAGCGCGACGCCGTCCACCACGAGCGCGTTCTCGCCGGCGAAGTTGAGCTCGTGGGAGACGGTCTCCTCGAGCACCAGGAGCGCGTCGTGGACGGCGCCGTCGACCTGCGGCTGGGCGCGGAACGGGTAGGGATCCTGGACGGTGTGCCGCGGGCCCGGACCGGCTCCGGCGAGCAGCTCGCGCATCCGCGCGGCGACCGCCGACTGGCCGGGCCGGTGGCGCGGGGAGTGGATCCGCGCGTCGAGCGCCACCAGGTCGGCGCTCGCCGCCTCGAAGGACAGCGCGGCCACCGACAGCCAGGCGTCGAGAAGCCGGCGCGCGTCGACGACCAGCAGCGCCGCCGAGCCGACCGAGACGGCGTTCGAGCTCATGAAGGCGAGCCCGTCGCGGGGGCCGAGCCGGGCCGGGGGCACGCCGGCGTCGCGCAGCGCCGCGCCGGCGTCGATGAGCTCGTCGCCGCGCCACATCTCGCCCTCGCCGAGCAGGCACAGCCCGATGTCGGCGAGGTTCGTGAGGTCGCCGGTGCCGAGCGAGCCGAGCTCGCGGGTGAACGGGGAGAGCCCGGCGGTGAGCGCGCCCACGAGCGCTTCGAGCAGCTCGGCGGCGACCCCGGCCCCGCCGGCGGCGATCTGGTTGGCGCGGGTGGCCATGGCGGCGCGCACGAGGTGAGCGCGCAGCGG
>CAXTTD010000061.1:0-11629 GCA_964246945.1 uncultured Solirubrobacteraceae bacterium
CGGTGTCCTTTCTCGCCCTCACCTCGTACCGGAGCCGGGAACCCGGGCAGCCGCCCGCGGCTGCCTTTGCGCGCGGCGGTGCCCGGTCTTCGGCCGGCGTCTCGATCCCTTGTCGAGGCGCCGGTCATCAACTTCACGAAGGGTCCTGTGACGCTGTGAGCCAGCCGTTGCGGCTCTCGGTGGTGATGATCGCCCGTGACGAGCGCGAGAACGTGCGTGCGTGCTTCGACAGCTTCTGGGATCACGTCGATGAGGTCGTGCTGTGCGATACCGGCAGTCGGGACGGGACAATCGGTGAGGCTCGCCGCTACGCCCGGGAGCGCGGCGAGCCGGGCAAGCTGATCGTCGGCCGTTTCAAGTGGTGTGATGACTTCGCCGCCGCGCGGAATCACGCGCACTCGCTCGCGACGGGCGATGTGCATGCGCGGCTGGATCTCGACGAGCGGATCATCGGCGCCGAGCACCTCCCGCGGAACGCCGCAAGGTTCGAGATGAATCGTTCTCTGAGTGCTCTGTTGGCGCCCATGCAGGTCGTGGATGAGCCTCTCTCGCAGATCAAGCGGCCGCAGATCTTCCGAGCACCGGTCACCTGGTCGGGACGTACCTGGGAGAACGTGAAGCGTCACCCCGGCCCGGTTGAGCTGGCCGACGGGGTCAGCTGGGAGCACGTACGGCGCTCACACCGCACCACGCGAGATCTCGACATCGCGCTGGACTGGGCGCGCGACGCGACCAGCCGCAGTGAACGGGCTGACGCCTACCTGTTTGCCGCGAGTGAGGCGAACGCGCGGCGGGAATTCTCCACGACCGTCCGCGTGTGCGACGAGGCGCTCGCCTTGCACTTGGAACCAGACTCGATCGTGGCTGGCCTGCTGGCGCTCAAGGCGACCGCGTTGTACGGGGTGGGGTCGACCGGCCCGGGTGAGGCTGCGGCGCAGCGTGCCGTGGACACCGACCCTGAGAGCCCAGAGGTGTCCGGTGCGTGGCTGGTTCTCGCTAGGGCTGCTGTCGAGCGAGAGGACTGGGAAGCAGCGCTCGCCCATGCCCTGAAGGTCCGTCAGTATCGGGCGCACGAGGTCTGGCAGGCGCTTCTGATCGCGATCGACGCCGCAGTCGAGCTCGGTCAGCTTCCCAGAGCGCTCGTCTTCGTCAAGACCGCGATCGGACTGTTCCCGGACGAGCACCCGTTGAGGGAGATCCTCGAACGACAGCGCGGAGAGATCAGGCACGCGCTCGCCCGGGAGCGTCAGCGAAAGCTGCTGGCGCAGATCCCACTAGCGGCGGTCGAGAGGGCCATGGCCGCGGGGCTCATCCGATGACCCGCACTAACTACGTGTCCGCGACGATGCGGTACATCGCCTCGCTGGTGGGATGGTCCTTCGGTTCAACCAGACCGTCCTTCCTTCTCCGGCTCGGCCAACCATCTCGTGCTGCCTGTCTGCGAGCCCGAATCTCGCGCCTTCGCAATAAAAAATTCACCCCGGCCCGGAGCCGGGGTGACATTTCGGACGCGCTTACTATGAACGTTAAGCGGTGGCCGTGCTTAAAGGTTGACGGGCAGCATACGCGATCAGGAAGCGCAGATTGCGTAGACCGTCAGGTACTCCGTGTAGCTGGAAGCGTTGTACACGGCCACATCCCACGCATTGCTAGTCGAGTCCGGATTACTCTGCATCACTTCCTCATTTTCCCCACCGCTGAATCCCCCGCCGATGATGGTATCCCCTGCGGGGCAGGTCTCGCTCGCATAGCCGTAAGCGCCAGAGGCGATACTGCTGGTATTGCTTGTTGGGTAGCTCACATCGCCGGCATTGAAGGTTCCTGTCGGACCAGTCGCACCCGTAGCGCCGGTCGCACCCGCAGGGCCGGTCGCACCCGTAGCGCCTGTTGCTCCGGTGTCACCCTTGTCACCCTTGTCGCCCGTTGCGCCCGTTGCGCCTGTCGCGCCCTGAGGGCCAGGGATGAGCTTCACAGTCCCAGAGCTATGAGTGAGCAGCTTCAGAGCGCCCTCACTGAACTTCGTTGTGCCCACTGCACCATTAGCGATCTTGTCGCCCGTGACCGCGCCGTTGCGGATGTCTCGCGTGCCGATGTGAAGCACTCCCGCGGCGTCAGCGACGCCGCCTGCACTGCTGATGGCCACCGCGAGCGCGATGGTGCTGAGCACGACCGCCTTCGACGGTCGCGTGATCGGAAACTTCATTGCCCCTCCTCCTGTTGGGGCAGGAGGCCTTACGCGCGCCCCCTGCCTAAGCGTCTCGGTACGGCAACTCGTCTCGCGACTTCACATCGCGGAGCAATTATTGTTGCAGAAATCTGACTATTGCTCTACATCGATGTTGCTTGATCTGCGGCGGAGCAGCTTGGCCGGGTTCGCGCGCGAACCTCGGCGCAGCTGCGCGCTCTGGTCACGGAACCCGTTGCCGGTCGCGGCAGAGAATGGTCCCGTCCAGCGGGGGGACACTGGACGGGACCGGGCGAGCGGCCGGAACCCACAACCCTGTCCAAAGGGCGCGTTCCGACCGCTCCGGGGGAAGGCATAGTGCCTTCGCCAGGAGGGGTTGTACGCCCCGCACGTAAGCCTTTCGTCGGAGATGAGTGGCCCACCCCTCGGCTGAGATGGCAATGACCGTCAGGGCTTCCGCGAAACATTGCTCGCGCGCTGACTGGTTGCGGTCTGCCGAGCCCGGGCGTAGCATGGCGGCCAACCTAATAGTGGGGCGGCCGACGATTGCAACGCCGACCGCCCCGGCAACCGGAGGGACTAGCTCCGGCGCGCCAGGCACGCTACCTGTTCGGGGCGTCGCCTCCCTCGCCACCGCTGGCTCCTCCACGTAAAGGAGCAGTGCCATGGCTGTAGAGATAACTCTCGCTGAGAAGGTGGCCGGGATCATGAGGGCGGGAGACGGACACTCTCGGAGCGTGATCGATCGTTGCTCGGACCTTCCGTTCTCGCTTCCGTCTCGGGCTACCGGGCCACGCCCCGAGATCGAGCTCGACGCGAGCGACTGGCAGCTCTACTACGGGATCGCCGTGGGGCTAGCGCGTACCGAGGAGCCGTGCGAGCTAACTGAGAGCGTGGCGGAGCGAGCGCGTGCAGCGGCCTGCAAGGCGTTCCTTGACTTGAACTGGGGCTCCCCGGCCGCCGACAGCGTGCGAGCCGCCCTTCGCGAGACCGAGTCGGTGGCGTGATGGCGACGCTCAAGATCCCCGCCGGCTACCTCGAGGATGCGCGCAGGGGCGCGGCCGTCGAGATGACTATGAGCAGCGAGTCCTTGCGAGACGGGGACGCCGTGGACCGCCCGGCCAACGTTGTGATGCTGGAGCGAGATGTCCGGCTTCACAGCGCGCTCTGCGCCGCGGACGGTGAGGTTGAGGTCTCTGCAGAGCAGGACATCGTGAGCAGCCCGATCGAGCACATGCTCGAACAGGTCGTTCGCATCATGGCCAAGCGACTCGACGACGTGAAGCAGTACGGGCCTATACCGATGGGGGACATCCTCGACATCGCTGATGAGCTGCGGTGGGCTGCCACGGAGACGATCCGCATCGAGCCCTGTCGGAACGACCGAGAGCCGGTGGCGTGATGGAGTTGACGATCGAGGAACGAATCAAGCGGGTCGAGCGTGCCGTTGCGGAGTTGGCCGAGAAGATCGGCGTCCAGGCGGGGAGCGATCTCGCGGCACTAAAGAAGGAGTACCGAGACGATCATCCTGAGCCACGCCAAGGGGATGCGTGATGCCACACGACTGGGTCAGACCGGATGGCCAGGTCACCACGCACGACACGGTTGTCGCGGGCGTTTCAGCCGCCTACGGCGCAACCATGTTGCAAGTCCAGACATTCGAGTTCAGCCTCGCTGTCCTGGTGGGGCTGACTGAGGTCTCCGGACAAGCACAGACAGCCGAGGGCCGCGGTCTCGAGGATCAACTGCAGGAAGCGATCGACCAAGCCACCAGGATCACCCAGAAGATCACCGCCGGTCAAGCCCAGCGGCTGCTCGCCAACAGGATCGACGACGATCTCCTTGCGCTGATCAAACCGCTTGTCGACTGGCGGAACTTCCTGGCACATCGCTACCTGCGCGTCCGGATGGCCGCAGGCGGCTCGCAGCTCGAAGCAACCCCACAAATGTTCGTTGAACTGATGGGGCTCGCGTTGCACTTCCGCGATGCGACCAAGAGGATCACAGCGCAGCACAGCCTGTTCTTCGATCGGATGGTCCAGGCTGAGGCGCCTCGGGAGGTCCGCGCCGTGCTCGAAGAGCTCACGCGTCGCATCGCGTCGCAGGAGCCCGCACCGCTGCCCGCCCGACCGGAACCGCCGCACAAAGAGGAGCCGTAATGGTGGACGCTCGAAAGCTGGAGAGAACAGCCACGCCCGGGGTCTACCGCCGGCACGCGAACGCGTGCACTCGCAAGCGGTGTCGGTGCCCGTACGTGGTGCGCTGGAAGGAACGCGGAACTCCGCGTAAGCAGATGTTCGCGACCTACGAGCTCGCCCGCGAGTTCAAGGGCGGCCTGAGCTCCGGGAAGGGCAGCCGCCGGCCGCTGTCCTCGACGACGGTCGGCGACTACTACGAGCCGTGGCTCGCCGGCTACCGGGGTCGCACGAGCCGCGGGCTGGAAGACACGACCCGGAAGGAATACGAGACATCCTTCCGTCTGCACGTCCTCCCCACTCCCATCGCTCGCATCCGGCTGCGTGACCTCGCGGCCCCGGACGTCCGGGACTGGCTTGCGCAGCTCGAGCGGCGTGAAGCCTCGCCGACGACGATCAGGAAGGCCAAGGCGGCCTTGTCGGTCATGCTGGCGTGCGCGGTCGAGGATGGGGACCTCGGGTCCAACCCGGCCGCCGGAGTCCGCTACGTGCCCTCAGAGGCCGCCAAGCGGCGTCACGCGAGACCAAGACGCCGACAGCTCACGGCTGCCGACGTCCTGGCAATTCTGGCAGCGATGCCGGAGCAGTGGCGGGCGTTCTTCACGCTGCTCGCACAGTCGGGTCTCCGAATCGGCGAGCTACTCGGGCTCACATGGGAGCACGTCCACCTCGGCGACGACCCGCACCTCCTGATCGAGGAGCAGGTCTACGAAGGCCAGCGCAAGCGGCTCAAGACGGACGCCAGCACCGGCCGCGTGCCGCTGTCGCCGATGATGGCAACCTGGCTCGCCGACCTGCGCCCCGAGGACGCCGGTGACGCACCCGTCTTCGCGTCGATCACGGGCACGCCTCTGTCCTACTCGAACATGTACAACCGCGTGCTGCGGCCGGCGCTACGAGACGCGGAGATCGCGCGGAACGTTGGCACCGAGCAGGCGCCCGTCTGGGACTACCAGGGCGTCGCGTTCCACGCGTTCCGCAAGGCGTGCGGCTCCTTGCTGCTCGCGAGCGGGAAGAACCTCAAGCAGGTGCAGGGCTGGCTGCGGCACGCGCAGCTCACGACCACGCTGAACGTGTACATCAACCAGGTCGACGACGGGCTCGGCGGCGCGGACGCGTGGGACGAGATCCTGGGGACCCGGGGCCACCTTGGGGCCACCGGACGTCCGGAGACAGCCGAAGAGGTCTCCCCGGCGCCCGGGCTGGAAAGCGCCGGTTTGCAGGGCATCGGCTGAACAGCCGTAAACGTCCGCAACTGTCGGGGCGGACTCATAATCCGTCGGTCCTGGGTTCGAGTCCCAGCCGGGCCATGACGATTTCCCTGCGAAGTTCCGGTTTTCGTCTGGCGCATCTTCGGGACGTGTCCCCACTGTGTCCCCAAATGCGCGGGACACGACGCTCGACAGTTGGTCCGCCGCGGCCGCTTTCGGCTGGTGATGGACGTAGATCATCGTTGTCTGGATATCGGCGCGGCCCATGTACGCCCGCACGTCATGCAGCGGCCACGCCTCGACGGCGAGCGTCCCGAACGTATGCCGCAGGTCGTGGAAGACCATCGGATCAGGGCCTTGGCGCCTCTCCCCAGGCCGGCGGCCGCAAGCGCGGCGTAGAAGCCGTCGCGCATCGTGTCGTCGGTGAGATTGCCGCCGAGCGCGGTGCAGAACACCAGATCGTCCTTGTCGGCGAACGCGTCGCGGCAGCTGAGCGCGTCCAGGGCGGTCGCGGCCTGGTCGATCAGCGGCACCGACCGGATCAGCCCTGACTTCGGCGGGCCAAGCCGGCCGTGGGTACAGCTGCCGCGGACGAACACGGTTTGACGCGCGAAGTCGACGTCACGCCACCCGGAGCGCCCGGAGCTCTCCCTGCCGCAGACCGGTGAACGCCGCCACGACGTACAGCGCGGCCTTCTGCGAGCTCTCCGCGGCTCTCGCGACCGCCTGGACCTCTACAGGCGCGAGGACGTTGAAGTCGCCGGAGCGCTTGATCGACACGCGCTCGACGTCCTCCGACGGGTTGCTCGTGATCCACCCGCGGCGCTTCGCGCGTTTCATCACGCCGAACAGGAGGACGAGCTGCTTCTGAATCGTTCGTCGGGACAGCTCGCCCTCGTCGAGCAGCCGCTCCCGGTAGGCGTTGATCCGCTCTGCGGTGATCTGCTCGAGCGGTGTCTCCGCGCCGGACTCCGTGATGAGCGCAGCGTTGACCGTGTTCGTGTAGTCCCGGACCGTCGAGGCGGCACGCTGCTTCTCATGGTCGACGTAGCGCAACCACTCTGAGCATGCCTCCCCGAACGTACGGCCCGACCGGCGGGAATCCGGCAGCGTGCCCCGCCGGGCATCGGCGAGAAGCCCTTGTCATGCTTCCTCGGCCGTCCGGCGGGTGAAATACCCCCCGGGCGGCCTACTGCGCTCCGTCCACGCCGGCCCGAGGAGCTTCTGAACCTGCCGGCCGTCCGCGAGGCGGTACTTGACGTAGAAGACGGCTCCGCCCTTCCGCTTGCGGAGGCTCACGTGTCCGGTGACGCGGACCATTACAAGCCTCCCTTTGGCTCACGGAGAGGCGCTGGTTCCGCGGTCTGAGCCGTCGAGACGATGTCCTTGAACAGGGCCGTGATCCCCTCGCTCCGCTCAGCAGAGACAGCGGGCCAGGTCGCCACTATCGCGTCTCGCTCCCTCTCGAGTCGCTGGGTCAAGGCAGCGAACGCAGCAGTGTGGCTTCGCAACTCCCGAATGATCACGTCGGTGGCCTGAAGCTTCGGCCCTTCTCTGAAGGTGAACCGGACGAGGAAGTAGCGGTGGGCGAAGAAATTCCGCCATTCGATGAACGGGGATATGAGGTCGAGATCTCCTGATCGACCTTGTCCTCGAGGTCGCTCCTGGCTTTCCCGGGGGTGAGAGTCTGGAACACGTAGGTCCAGTGCTTGGTCTCTCGCCTGAGCGCACGGTCCAACGTCTTCGGACCAGAGCCAGGCTGCCTCGTTGCGGCCCTACGAGCGTCGCGAGGGTGACTTTGAAGAGCTGGATCGCCACCATCAAGTAGCCGTAGAGGCGCCACATCGCCACGTTTAGCTCTTCCTGAGTTGGGGCCGTGTCGCCCGGGTCCTCGGCCATCAGACAGCACGGCCTTGGCGTGGCTCAGGATGATCGTCTCGGTATTCCTTCTTGAGTGACGAGAGCTCGCTCCCCGCCTGGACGCCGCCGATCTTCTCGGCCAACTCCGCAACGGCGCGTTCCAGCCGCTTGAGCCGTTCGTCAATCGTCAAATCCATCACGCCTCTCCTTTCTGATCTTGAGGAAGCGGGTCACGCCTGGGAAGCGCGCGCGCAATTCGGCGGAACAGCTGAGGCCATTCGTCGCTTTCAAGATCCGCCGCGGCCATGAGCGCTCGGCGAGCGGCCACGACGGGATGCTCGACGAACTCCTGGTCGCGGTCGCCCTGGTGAAGCGTGAACGCGGGAGCCATCACGCCACCTCCTCGTTGATGAGTTGCCGATCCCCGGACTCGCATCCCAGAGCTCGTGGAGAACCAGATGTGCCAGGTGTTGCGCTTCTGACGCGGCACGTCGAGCGTCGGTCGCTTGCGTTGCCAACACGGTGTCGTCACTCCGGACCGCAGCCGCGAGGATGTCGGCCAGGTTCTCCCACTCTGCGGCCAGGGGAGCAACCGCGTCGCGGAACGCATGCGCGAGGCTCTCGCGGTCAACGAGGATCTCCCGGTCTTCGTTGTCGAGCAGCGCGTTGAACGCTGCTGTCCCTGCCACGATCGGATCGCGCTCGTCATATAGCTTGATGGTTGCCATGTCGGCTCTCCTACCTGGAGGGGCCAGCGATGGCGAGGAAGGCGACGCCCTGAACAGGTAGCGTGCCTGGCGCGCCAGAGCTAGTACCTCCGGTGCATGGCCGGTCAGTGTTTCCGCACTGGCCGGCCGCTTGGGTTGTGGCGCGCACGCCGAACCACGGACCGGAGCACATCCCATCTGGATGCTCCGTTAGTCGCGGAAGTCCGCAAACTCCGCGAAGTTGCGCAGAACCCGCTTTACTCACAGGCATGCGGACGGACCCGCGCCCTCGTCACTACGTCTCGCCCCCGACACTGGCCCTGACGCGGCCTCTGATGCGCTACAGCTCGTCCCGTGATGCGTTTGTCCTCCGGATCGTCGGGAGCCATCGCGGACCAGTGCTGCGGCTAGATCGCCGGCGAGCCCACCACGCGTATCCAGGGCTTGATCGACGCGCTCATCAGCAGCAAATCCCCATTCAGATGATGCGGCAGACCCCGCCGCACCAATAGCCGGGTAGCTACGACCGCCGGTATGGCGGGTACAACCTGAGCACCCCACACTGGAGGAGAGGGAATGTTCAAGCGGATCATGGAGTTCCTCACGCTGAAGTGGCTATGGTAGCGCCGGAGCGGACGGTTACGAAGGCCGCCGCGGTTGGAAGGGCGTCCCGGCGAGCCGCACAGCCTCGCCGGGACGCTGCGGCGAAGGATCGGCAACTCCAGCGTGCGCGGAAACAGCCGCATAGGTTTTGCAGCGAAGCTTGTGCACAAGCGCTGACCAAACCTCGCAAATAGCGATCGTTGGTTTGCTGGCGGCAAGCCCGAAGGCGTCCTCACTGGACATATTGCCTTCTGTTGTGTGGGCGCAGATGGGAGGGCCCGCGACCAGCGTCTTGCGGGCCGCGGGCCCAGGCGCGTGCCGTGGGGGCGCAGGGCACGCGCGCATCTTCTAGGTACCAGGATGATGGAGGTTCACCTGCATTACTCACGGTCAGATGCCTTGACCTGTGGCAGGGGTTGCCAGTGGGTGTCCCATCTCGGTGGAATCATCGGAGGAGCCCCGTGGCCATCGCCATCTCGACCGCCGCTGGAGGGATCTGCGACTTCAGATTTCGGTGACGCTCCTTGATAGCCCCATCGAACTCTGAGAACGTCGCCACCGTGAAACGCACCATGCCGGTCCTGCTCGCCGTGCTGATGCTCGCGTCGCTCATCGGTGCGAGCGGTGCCGCCGCCCACGCCAAGACCACCGAGACGATCTTCCAAGCGTTCCACCCAGACGGACAGCCCGCGATCTACACGCGGTCGAAGTCGGGGTCTTGCTTCGCCGGCTCGCGGACGATCAACCGCGCTGACGCGTGGCGGTGCTTCGTCGGCAACTACATCTATGACCCGTGCTTCAACTCCTCGCAGGCGCTTGGAGTCGGTCTGCCCCGGCCTCGAGTTGGGGGCTGCGGTTGAGATCAACCTCACGAAGAGTCTTCCTCGACGGTATGAGGACACTGGGCGGCCATCGCGGAGCGACCAGCCGTGGAATATCGAGCTCACCAACGGCGAGCACTGCGGCTTTGAACGTGGCGCAACGACCCTGATTCACGGTGACCGTCTGAACCATGGCTGCGGTACCCGAGGTGACCTGGCCCTGTGGGGTTATCCACGCCGTAGTACTGAGCCGTGGTCGATCCTGGCCGCGCCATTCAACGCGAAGAGCCTGTATCAGCGGCTCTCGATCCGACACGCCTGGATGTAGAAGCTCCTACGTCCGACCCCGGCGCACCGCAACCGAATCCCAACCGGACGAGTTCCGGGATACCGGGATAAACCGCCGGCATGCAGTAAGGGGACCCGCGGCCCGAGGAGGAGCACACGAGCCGCGGGCCCAGCTTCGCACGTGCCGGAGAGGATTGGGGAGCACGTGCGGGCATTGCTGCCAGCGAGCAACTTATCCCAGGGCATCAGCAGCCCGCAAGACCAGCTGAAACTCGGTACAGAACTGGTGGTCAGCCGCAAGCAGCGCCCGCAACAGGTGGGCCGCCTAGCCAGAGAGATCGCCACCGGACGCAACATCGGGATAACGACAGGCCAGCTGTCGCCGCCTACCGTCGTGCGTGGCTTGGAGCGGCCCGCCGAGGTTTGACCCTCTCTCCTCTCCTCGGCGGGCCCTCCACAGCTCCCTCTCCAAAGAGCGCCGCGGAGTTGTATCAGAGCGCACAATCTCGACCCAAACGCTGGTGAATCTCTATTGCAGCAGTACCCCACCAGGGACCAACTGCTCCAAGTCCTCGCGCGAGCCCGACCCCCAGGCGGCGATGGGTGGCGCACGCTCGGCGAGCTCGCCGACATGCTCGAATGCCCAGAGGACGACATGCGCCGTCTCCTGGGCGAGCTGGAGAAGGACGGTCTGGTTGAGCCGAAGGACCATCCCGCCAGCGAGGCGATGTATCGCATCGTCGCGGACACGTAGTCAGTGCAGGTCATCGGAGAATCCCCGCGGTCATCGCCCTCTCGACCGCCGCTAGTGGGATCTGCGACATCAGCTTTCTCTGACGCCTCTGCCGCTCCTGGACCGCGAGAGCGTGTCTGATGTCGCGGCGCTGCCGTTCGAGGATCTCCTTCAGCGGGTGATCGTCCGGGAACAGGGGGATGGCGAACCCGACGAGACACAGCGCTTTGACAAGCTCGCCGAGCGCCACAGCGGCGTCGATCGCGATCAGGAGCGCCTGCCAGACTTCGCCGGCCCGGTACTGGCGGACCTCAAAGGGCGTAGGCAAGCGCTGCTTCCCAGTCTTCTCGCCGTGCAGCGGCCCTGGCGAGGATGAGCCACGCACCGGCGACCTCTGGGCTCTCAGGATCAGTGTCCACGGCAAGCTGCGCCGCATCCTCACCCGGACCGGTCGACCCCATCGCATGCAACGCGGTCGCCTTGAGTGCCAACAGGCCAGCCACGACCAAATCTCGTTCCAAATCCAAGGCAAGCGCCTCGTCGCACACGCGGACGGTCGTGGCGAACTCCCGCCGCGCGTTCGCCTCGCTCGCGGCAAAGAAGTAGGCGTCAGCCGGATTCGCGAGAGAGGCTCATCCACGACCTGCATGGGCGCCAAGAGAGCGCTCAGAGAACGATTCGACGCACACCTCGCGGCGTTCCGCGGGAGGATCTCAGCGCCGATGATCCGCTCGTCGAGGTCGATCCGAGCATGCACATCGCCGGTCGCGAGCGAGTGCGCATAGTTGCGGGCCGCAGCAAAGTCGTCACACCACCTGAACCTGCCGACGATCAGCTTTGCCCGGCTCGCCGCGCTCCCGGGCGTAGCGGCGAGCCTCGCCGATCGTCCCGTCGCGACTACCGGTGTCGCAGAGAACAACCTCGTCAACGTGCTCCCAGAAGCGGTCGAAGCACGCTCGGACGTTCTCGAGCTCGTCACGAGCGATCATCACCACCGAAAGCCGCACCAGCTGGCTCACAGCGTCA